>JAOAES010000009.1 GCA_026416655.1 Fimbriimonadales bacterium | reverse complement strand
CGTGCTGGCGTTCAACTACTTCCCGAACACAGGCGACATGGTGCTGGATAGCAGCGAGAGCTGGCAGTCCAGCGGAGCAACCTACCGCTTCTTGCGCAACACGGTCATGCACGAACATGGGCACGGCTTGGGCTTCGGGCATGTAATCCCTACTAATCAAACTAAGCTGATGGAGCCGTACCTGAACACCAACTTTGACGGGCCGCAGGACGACGACATTCGCGGCGTGCATCGCTTCTACGGCGACCCGTATGAATTGAACAACACGGCAGCGCAGGCGACGCTGATCGATATGACCAGCCCCAATAACCCCTCGCTGGAGTTCGCCAGCTTAGCCCGCACCGCCGATGTGGACTGGTATCGGTTGCAAATCCCTGCCTTTCGTCGCCTGACCGTTACCATTACGCCCATCGGCAGCACCTATCAGGTGGGTCCTGACGGCGGCACACCGACCACTATCAACACGCTCGCCATCCAGAACTTGGATGTGGAGCTGCGCGACAGTGCAGGCACAACGGTCTTGGCGACAGCGAACTCGAACGGCGTGGGCGTGGCGGAGCAGATTGTGAACTACATCCCGCCTCCTGCTGGTGGAACTTTCACCGTGCGTGTGTTCTCTGGCTCTGGCTCCACCAACGATGTGCAACGCTACCGCATCACGGTGCAGACCACCACGCGCCCTGTCGGCGATGTGGACGGCAACGGCTGTGTGGACGACGCCGACCTGTTGCAGGTGCTGTTCAACTTCGGCTCGAATAACGCCGCGACCGACCTGGACGGCAACGGTGTGGTGGACGACGCCGATTTGTTGCTGGTGCTGTTCAACTTCGGCAGCGGGTGTTGAACTAATAACACCTTAGGTTCAGACACCGTGTTGCCCTCACTCCCCTTCCCCCCTCTCCCAGAGGGAGAGGGGGGAGAGTGAGGGTGCTGGTATAAGTGGCTCCTGAGTGATTATCTTTTCGACGCGGGGTTCCATCGCTTTATACCAGCGCAGTCTTGCCTGGCAAAGCGACCTCGTCCACAGGCATCGAGCCGAACTCCAGCTTCTCCGCGCGCTCCAACAGGTTCAGCTGCGACTTGTTCATCACGAAGTCCCAAGTCACTACTTTGCCTGTATACGCTGACATGCGTCCCATAATCGCCGCGAGCGTGCTTTCCGTCACGGCGCGGGTCTCATTGATCGGCTGGTTGTTGCGGATGGCGTTCACCAGCGCGATGTGTTCTTGCTTGTAGCCGCTGCGCTTGGGACCGTCGTAGCGCCATGTCTCGCCGCCAACTGTGATACTGCCCGAGGGGTCTGCCGTGCCATCGGAGCCGTATATACGCTCCCCAATCAGTATCGCGCAGTTATCGATCTGACGGCACATGCTCAGCACCTTGATGCCGCCGGGGTACTCGAACTCAATTGCGAAGTGGTCGTAAATGTGCCCATAGCGCGGCTCGGTACGCGCTTGACGTCCGCCCATGCCCATCGCGCTAATCGGGTGCGCCCCCAGCACCCAGTTGATGACATCGATGTTGTGGATATGTTGCTCCACGATATGGTCGCCCGAGAGCCAGGTGAAGTAGAGCCAGTTGCGCATTTGCCACTCCACGTCGCTCATTTGGGGGGTGCGGTCGACATGCCAGAGTCCGCCCTGATTCCAGTAGCACGCGCCGCCAACGATTTTGCCGATTGCGCCCTCCTGGATACGACGGATGGTCTCTATATAGTTCGGTTCGTGGCGGCGTTGTGTGCCTGCGACCACGCTGAGCCGTTTCTGGCTTGCCAGCTCGCCCATCTCGAACATCAGCCGCGCCCCTGCCGGGCATACGGCGACGGGTTTTTCCATGAACACGTGCTTGCCCGCCTGAATCGCTTCTCGGAAGTGAATCGGGCGGAAGGCAGGCGGCGTGCAGAGCAACACAATATCCACTCCACTACTGATAACGCCCTTGTAAGCGTCCAGCCCGACGAACTTGCGATTGCCCACATTCAGGCGGTCTTTTTTCTCCTCTTGCAGAGCGTTGAGCGAAGCATTGAGTCGATCTTCGAAGGCGTCGCCCATCGCGTAGAGTTCCACGCTGGGGTGCGCATCGATGCAGTCGATGGCAGCACCTGTGCCGCGTCCACCGCAGCCGATTAACCCAACTCGCAACTTATCTGAACCTTGCGCATGGGCAAACAGCTCCACCGGCAAGCTTGCCAGCGCGCCGCCAACCGCAACGCCCGCCGACGCTTTCAAAAACTCACGCCGTGTCATTCCTTCCTGCGCCATAGTCTCACCAGCAGAAAAGATTCCCAAGCGCAGGACGGAATCCTGCTGAAAGCGTCTGTTCCCTTGCGCAATTGGGGCATCGCAGGAAACGGTCGCGTTACTCTACGATACTCTTACCGATCGATCTCGCCGAGCACGATGTCGATGCTGCCAATCAGCGCGACCATGTCGGCAATCAGGCGTCCGACCGCCATCTTCTCCAGCGCCTGCAGGTTCATAAAGCTCGGCGCACGGGTGTGCATCCGGTAGGGGCGATTCGTGCCATCGCTCACAAAATAGAAGCCCAGCTCGCCCTTGGGCGACTCCACCGGCACATACGCCTCACCCACCGGCGGGCGGAAGCCCTCCGTGTGAATCTTGAACCAGTGAATGAGCGACTCCATCGACTGGTCAATCATCTCGCGCGGCGGCGGCACGACCTTCAGGTCGCTGGTATTGATGGGTCCGCCGGGCAAGCCGTCGATTGCTTGCTGCAGGATTTTGAGGCTCTCGCGCATCTCCGCCATGCGCACAAGGTAGCGGTCGTACACATCGCCGTGTTGCCCAACGGGGATGTTAAAGTCGAAGTTCTCATAACCGCTGTAGGGGTTGGACTTGCGGATATCCCACGCGAAGCCCGTGGCGCGGATAGTGGGTCCGCTTACGCCCAGCGCGAAACACTCTTCGGTGGTGAGGACGCCGATCCCCATCGTGCGCTCGCGCCAGATGGGGTTGTTCGTGAGCATGCCTTCGATATCGTCGAGGGCTTTTGGCAGTTCTTTGAGTAGCTGGCGCAGGCGGTCTTCGAAGCCGTCGGGCATGTCGCCGCGCAGCCCACCGGGGCAAATCCAGCTGGGCATCATCCGCACGCCCGACATCATCTCGAAGAGGTCGAGAATCTTCTCGCGCTCGCGGAAGGCGTAGAAGAAGATGGTCATCGCGCCCAAATCCATCGCGTGCGTGCCAATCCACACCAGGGGGCCGGAGAGGCGCGACAGATCGGCTCAAATCACGCGCAGATATTGCCCGCGCGGGGGAATCTCCACGCCCAAAATCTTCTCGATAGAGAGGGAAAACGCGAGGTTGTTATTGTTCGCCGAGAGATAGTCCATGCGGTCGGTCATCGGGAGCGCCTTGTGATAGGTGAGGTACTCTGCTTCTTTC
>JAOAES010000341.1 GCA_026416655.1 Fimbriimonadales bacterium | reverse complement strand
GAGCGCGCCCATCTTCTCTTTGACCGCGTTGCCGAAGATGTTGTAGCCCGGCTGCGCCATCTCCTCCATCTCGATGCGCCCGTACAGCGAGGTGGAGCAGTTGCCCACCACCTGCCGATCCACCTGTGAGCGGAACTGCTGCGCCCCGAACAGCACCAGCCCCAGATACCGCCCGCGCGCGCAGATGTCGCGCAGCGTGCGCATCACATAGGTCTCGCGGTTCGTGTTCGGCGCGTACTGGTTCAACTCGTCCACCACCACGACAACGGCGTCCACACCGAGACTGCGCTGCTCCATCCGCTCGCGCAACTCGGCAATCACGCGCGTAAAGATTAAGTCCTGCGCCTCCGCCGAGAGGTTGGCGACATCGATCACATAGACCGTGCGATCCTGAAACGCGCCCCACGGTAAGTCCATCGCCGTATCGCCCTCGCCCACCAGCCCTGCGAAGCGCGTGGTGAGGTTCACCAAGCGGTTCTGAATTTTGCGGATGGTCTCTACAGCGAAACTGCGCCACTGCTTTTGGTTTTTTGCCTCCAGCAGCTTCAGCACCACCTCGAACCACTTCACGAGGTCGCCGAAGCTCTGCACGCGCAGTTTGGGGGGCAGCCCGCGTGCTGCGAGAATCTCAGCTTCCTCTTCCTCGAAGGCGAACTCGCCGGGTTCAATCACGCGCTGGCGCAGGAACTGCAAAAAGGCGTCGGCTTTGGCGTCCACATCGTCTTTGTTGAGTAGCACCTCCACATAGCGCATCACCTCGCGCATGCCCCACAGCATCGGATGCACATTGTGGCGCAGGGCGGGGTTGGTGCGCAGCGTCGCCAGATTCACGCGGTCGGGCTTATAGGGGGCGTAATACTCCACACGGGGGAACGGCACAGGCTGCACGCCCACCGCCTGATACACCTCCAAATCGCGTTGCGAGAGTGGATGCGCCGCTGGCAAATCCAGAAACAGCAGGTCGCCTCCCTTCACATTGAAGCACACGACCGCCACGCTTTTGGCGGCTTTCTGAAAGATGGCGGTCAGCAGGAACTGAATCGCGCTGGTTTTCGCTGCCAGTCCGCTCGTGCCCGTTACATTCAAGTGCCCCGCTTCGGGTCCCAGCAAGAAGTCGGCGTCCAGATAGATGGGAGCGATGCTCGCGCCGCTTTCGTACACGCCGACAGGGATGCGCCGAGCGTCGGGAATCTCATCGATGCGCAGGGCGACCTGCACATCCTGCTCGGTAGCGAGGTACACAGGGGCAATCGGCACAGGTTGCACGGGCTGTTCGGGGTAATGGCGCAGCACGGCGGCGGAGTAGACGCGGATTTCGGGGCGGTCTGTGGGCGGTTGCGCGTCGGGTTGTCCGTCCGCGCCCAGATAGTCAAACATCGGACTGGCGACATCGTTGTAGCCTTGCCCTTCGGTCACGATCCCCCACACTTTGCGGACGCCCGCGTCCACCACCACGAGGGTTCCGATTCCAATCGGCGCGTCGGGCGTCGCCCAAAAGTAAAACTGATAAGCGGTATTGGGCTGGCGTTCCGTGCCCACCACGCGCCCGATGAGCATCCGCGCTGCCTGCGCCTGCCCGTTGCTCTGCACTGCTGCAAGCGATTGGGTCTGCATCATCATCACCCGCAATATGTGGGATTATACCGAATCTGTGTTCTGTAAGATAACTTCCAGATCCGAGATCAGTGGCTGAAGGTCGTGCTGGATAGTTGACCAAACAACGTCCAAATCAATATCGTAATAGCCGTGAACAAGTCGGTGGCGCATGCCGATAATGTCCACCCAGGGAATCTGAGGGTACTGAAGCCGCATCTGTTCCGAGACGCGATAGGCTGCTTCGCCAATAATCTCGATTGCTTTCACGACAGCGAGGGTCAACTGGCGGTCGTTGTCGAGATCGGCGCGCGAACGCCCTCTCATAAACTCAACCGCGTCCCGAGCAGCGTCCAGCATATGTTGCAAGCGCACTCGATCGTCAGGCTTCATACAAGACCTCCGCTTCCCGCACCACTTCGTCTCGGAAATAGCGGCTCAGGTCGCGCGGCGTTCTCAAATCGACTTTTCGCCCGCCGAACAGCTCTGTGAGTTCCCTCTCCAGGCGAGCAATGCCGAGCAAACCCGGAACATGTCCTTTCTCGAACTCTACCAGCAAATCGATGTCGCTCTCGGCGTGAAAGTCGCCGTGAAGGGCAGAGCCGAACAGCGCGAGTTTTCGGATATGATTCTGCCGACAAAACTCGCTTAGCAAATCAACAGGTACAGAGATTGGAAGCGTCCGCATGACCCCAACCCACAAGATTATACTCTAATAACTCATGTGCCCCGCAGTAGGACACTTCACTTGTCCCGTGTTGGGGTCATACTGATAGGGCTGTCCCGATACGGGGCAGGCGAGCATCGTTGCGGGCAAGCCCAGCTCCTGCAGGCTGGCGGGGTAGGTCTCTTCGGTCGTGACGCGCATCTGAATTGCGGCGCGAATCTGGCTCAGGTTATTGCGGCACTCCACGCTCTCCGCCGCCTGACGCACTTCGCCCACGCGACTCGCAGGCGGCGGCGCGCCCGGTGGCTGCGAACTGCTCCCTCCAGAGCCGCCCGTCCCATAGTAGAGCCATACCATCAGCAATGCACTCAGGATTGCTATCGACACCAGCACGCTGACCAGTCGCATAGCGGTATGATACCTTGCAAGGTATTCTCTTAGAGCGTGTTTCCGGGCGATGCGCCCAATACCTGGCACGAATGTAGGCGCGTCGGCGTCTAATACCGTAGCACGGAGGAGAAAATGAAACGACTGACAGGATGGCTGTTCGTTTTCGGGCTTTTCGCAGGCGCGTACGCTGATTTGGCAAGCTATGTGAAGGCGTCGTCGCCGTTTGAGTGGAGCAAGTCGCTGGAGTCGAAAATCGGCGAGAGCCAGTTCGTGGAGCTAACAGTGGTCTCCCAAAAATGGCGCGAGTTCACCTGGCGGCATCGCGTGCGCCTCGTGAAGCCGAATGAGCTGAAACATACCGACACCGCAATTCTCTACATCACGGGCAGCGGCGACGGGCGCAGCGAGCTGCAGATTGTGGCGCGCGCCGCGGAGCGCGTCGGCGCGATTGGCGTCGTGCTGCACGATGTGCCAAACCAGCCGCTGATCCGTCCCGACCTCGTGGAGGATAACCTGATTGCCCATACCTATGTGCAGTTCTGGGAGACGGGCGACCCGACATGGCCCCTGCTGTTCCCGATGGTCAAATCCGCCGTACGCGCGATGGACGCTGTGCAGGAGTTCGCCCGCAAGGAATGGGGGCTGAACATCAAGGACTTCGTGATTACGGGCGCGTCCAAGCGCGGCTGGACAACATGGCTCACCGCGGCGGTGGACAAGCGCGCCCGCGCGATTGCCCCGATGGTGTTCGACAACCTGAACTTCTTCAAGCAGATGCCCCACCAGCTGGAGCAGTGGGGACGCTACAGCGAGCAGATTTCGGAGTACTATACACGCGGACTGATGGAGAAAATGCTTACTGAGCGTGGCAGACAGCTGGTGAGCTGGGTAGACCCCTACTCCTATCGCGCCCGCTACACCATGCCGATTCTCATCATCAACGGCGCGAACGACCCCTACTGGACGGTCGACGCCGCGCGGCTCTACTTCGACGACCTGCCCAGCAAGCGTAAATACACGCTCTACGTACCGAACGGCGGGCATAATTTGGGCGGCGACTTCAGCCGTGTGGTGAACAGCCTGTGCGCGTTCTATCTGATGAGCATCGGCAAGATGGAGTTTCCGAGCCAGCTCACGGCGACCCACAGCGTGGCGGGCAACGAGGTCATCTATCGCCTGCGCACGGATAAGGAGCCTGAGTTCGTGGATGTGTGGGTGGCTCGCCGCACGAACGATACCGACTTCCGCCCCGCACGCTGGGAACCGGTGCGCGCCCGCAAGGAGGGCAACCAGTGGATTGCCCGTATTCCCCGCAACGGCGATAATCTCGCCCTGTTTGCAGAGGCAACCTATCGCGCCGAGACGGGCAACTTCTCGCTTTGCACCGTCCCAGTAGTCGTGGCGAAGTAGCGAAACTCCATCGGTGGGGATGCCAGTGCTACCATCACACCCCGCGTAGCGTCAGCCTCCCCACCGACAATGCCCCCTCTCACGATTCCTGAAACCGCAGGAACCTGCCGACAATAATCAGCGTTAATATCCATGAGATTGGGGGCTTCTATGACGCAGGCAGAACGTGCCGAACTGGAACGCTGGATTGAGATGATTTACGAAAAAGCGCTGGAATTGGGCTTAGACCCCTTTCCAGTGCATTTCGAAGTCGTGCCGGCACACGTGATTTACGAGTTAGGCTCCTACGCCCTGCCCGCGCGTTTCTCGCACTGGACTTTCGGACGTGACTACCATGTGCAGAAAACGATGTACGAGTACGGCGTGAGCCGAATCTACGAACTGGTGTTCAACAGCGACCCCGCGCAGGCGTTCTTGCTCGATGTGAACGATATGCTCGCGCACAAACTCGTCATCGCCCACGTGTACGGACACTCGGATTTCTTTAAGAACAACATCTACTTCGAACATACCGACCGCAAGATGATTGAACGCGCCCGCCTGCACGCCGAGCGCATCCGCGAGTACGAAATGCACCACGGACCGCTGGTAGTGGAGCAGTTCCTTGACGCCGTGCTATCGATTGAGGAGCATATCGATCCTGTGCTGCCCACCTACGGCGCGCCCCCACGCAAACCGGAGGAGCCGGAGCGCAAATCCACAGTGGACACCTACGAAGACATCTTCTACATGGTGCAGCCCAAGCCGAAACCCGAACCCAAAAAGCGCAAAATCCCCGAAGAGCCACAAAAAGATTTGTTGCTTTTCATTCGCGATCACTCGCGCGTGCTGGAAGACTGGCAACGCGATATTATCAGCATGATTCGCGAGGAGATGATTTACTTTTTGCCACAGATTAAGACTAAGATAATTAATGAAGGATGGGCGTCACTTTGGCACGAACGCATCCTCGAAGACCTGCCGCTGACCCCCGACGAGCATGTGCAGTTCCGCAAGATGCATTCGTCGGTCATCCAGCCCGGCTCACGCACCAGCCTGAACCCCTACTATGTTGGCTACAAAGTGCTGCGTGACATCGAGCGACGCTGGAACGGCGACATCGACCCGGACGAAGAAGAGACCGACTGGATGGGCTATCGCATCGAGCGCCCCGTCGGACAGGGCATGCAGAAGCTCTTCGAGGTGCGCACGCTGGAGTGCGACCAGACCTTCCTGCATAAGTACCTTACCGAGAAACTTGTGCGCGAGTTAGACCTCTACACCTATCGCGTGGAGGAACACAACGGCGAGCTGGTGTGGGTGGTGGACGAGACCGACTGGCGCAAGGTGCGCAACACGCTCGTCGACAATATGACCAACTTCGGGATGCCCGTCCTCACAGTGGAGGACGGCGACTGGGAACACCGAGGCGAGCTATATCTGAAGCATCACTACGACGGCAAGCCGCTCGATATGCAGCGCACCACACGCTGCATGCGCTACCTGGTCAAGCTCTGGGGACGCCCGGTGCATATCGAGACGGTGGTAGACGACGAACAGGTGCTGATTACCTGCGACGGGAACACCATCGCGCAGCGTGCGCTATAGGGAGGGTATACTCTCCCCCCGATGAACCTGCACCAGGCAACTTTGAGCAACGGGATTCGCGTCGTTGCGGAGGCAATCCCTACCGTGCAGTCGCTGACGGTCAGCATCTGGATTCGTGCTGGCTCGCGCGATGAGCTACCCCACCAGCACGGAATCGCCCACTTCCTGGAGCATATGCTCTTCAAGGGCACGCACACGCGCAGCGCGGCTCAAATCGCGCAGGAGATTGAGGGGCGCGGCGGCGTGCTGAACGCCTCCACGGGCAAGGAACTCACCTTTTACTACGCCCGCATGCTCGCCGAACATATGCCCGTCGCCGTCGAGGTGTTGAGCGACCTGTTCCTGAACGCCCGCTTAGACCCCGACGACATCGAACTCGAAAAGGGCGTGATTCTGGAAGAGATGCGCATGATTGAGGACACACCCGACGAGATTCTCCACGATCGCGTCACGGAGGTTCACTGGGGCGACCATCCGCTGGCGCGGCGCATCATCGGCATGCCCGAAACCGTGAGCGCATTTACGCGCGAGGCAATCACCGAGTTCATCCAGACCCATTACCGCCCAGAGCGTGTAGTGGTCGCCGCGGCGGGCAACCTTGACCCCGACGCGCTATTCAAAGAGGTAGACCGTTGGCTGGGACACTGGAACCCTGAGCCGGCAACAGCCCCTGCGATTGCGCAGCCTGCGCCGTCACGCGACCCAAACGCACCGCCCCGCCATATCGAAACGCGCGATGTGGAGCAGACCCACTTCGCCCTTGTGATGGACGGCGTCTCGTTCTTCGATGAGCGACGCTACGCGCAGGCAGTGCTGAACACCCTGCTGGGCGGCAGCATGTTCAGTCGCCTGTGGCTGGAGGTGCGCGAGAAGCGAGGACTCGCCTACGAAATCGGCAGCTACGCAATGCCCATGTCCGACAGTGGGCTGTTCGTCGTCTACACGGGTGTCGCCCCCAGCGCATTTGAGCAAACGGTCGAGGTCATCGAGACGGAACTGAACAAACTGCTCGCTGACCCGCCCACCGAAGAGGAGGTTGCCAGCGCACGCAACCTGCTCAAGGGCAACCGTGTCCTCGCGTTGGAGTCGACCCAAGCGCGCGCGGAACTTATCGGCAGTGAGACGCTGATGCGGGGCTATGTGACCCCGATGGAAGAG
>JAOAES010000316.1 GCA_026416655.1 Fimbriimonadales bacterium | reverse complement strand
TGAGAGGCGATCGGACGCGCACCCCCTTCAACAACGCCGACTGGATTCAAAACAATCGTGACCACTGCTACCAGATGGGCTGGTGGTACCGGATCCAAGATTTGCACAGCCGGGAATACACCCTGAGCAACCTCACCTACTATGAACAATCGCTCCCCAACAAAGCGCAACTGGCGTATGTAGAGCCAGACAGCCTCGTTATCCTCACGCAGTACGAACTCAAGCGCACTGCTGATGGCGGAAGCGTGTTGTACCTCGATTTTCTCACGATGAACTTCCAGTTCCAGCCGCGCACCCTCCATCTCTTCCACTACAGCGACCTCGATGTGAGCAGCGCGACCACGAACCTCGCCGACTGGGACGGTGAGCGGATTCGGGTGCAAACCCAGTTTGACCAAGTGTGGCTGAGTGCGCTGACGCCGTTCACGCGCTGGCAAGTCAGCCCCTATCCACAGGTAATCAACCTGCTCACGAATACCAGCCCTGACAACCTCGCCAACAGGGAATTGCCGCTGGAGGGCGACTTCACGGGCGCGTTTCAGTGGACACTGACGCTCGCGCCGTTCGAGACCCGCGTTGTCCGCGTCCACTATGCCCTGAACACCCAAACCCTTGCGAATCGCGCCGACATCGACCGCAACGGCTGCGTGGACGACGCTGACTTACTGCGCGTGCTGTTCGATTTTGGGCAAGCCGATTTTCTGTTAGAAACCGATATCAACGGCGACGGCGTGGTCGACGACGCCGACCTGCTCGAGGTGTTGTTTCATTTCGGCGCGGGATGCAGATAGGGTATCCTATAGCGGATTTTCTGGCGAAGTCGCCCTAATCAATGGAGGAATCTATGAGCGAGAAGGACATCATCCCCTATCGTCCGGGCTTAGAGGGCGTGACGGCGGGCGTCAGCGCGATTTCCGATGTGATCGCCGCCGAGAACCGCTTAATCTATCGCGGCTACGATATCCGCGATTTGGCGCAACACTGCTCCTTTGAAGAAGTCGCTTATCTGGTGCTTATGGGCGAGCTGCCCACGCGCGAACAACTCGCGCAGTTCGACGCACAGCTGAAATCGCAGCGCGAGTTGCCCGACGAAGTGTATGCGGTTCTGCGTGCGCTCCCGAAGACGGGGAGCCTGATGGGCGCGATGCAAGCGGGCGTCGCCGCGCTGGGCATGCTCGATCCCACCGCCGACGACCACTCGCACGACGCTAATATGAAAAAAGCCATCCGCCTCACGGCGAGCATGGCGACCCTTGTAGCAAACGGCTACCGTATCCTGCAAGGGCAAGACCCAGTGAAACCGAACCCCAATCTGGGACACGCGGCGAACTTTCTGTACATGCTGTTTGGACGCGAGCCGGAGCCGTTGCACGCCGAGGTGATGAACCTGACCTTCATCCTCTACACCGAACACGGCTACAACGCCTCCACCTTCACGGCGCGCGTGATTGCTTCCACGCTGGCGGATATGTACTCGGCGGTGGTCGGCGCGATTGGCGCGCTGCGCGGCTCGCTGCACGGCGGCGCGAACGAAGCCGCGATGGAAGCGATGCTCGACATCGGAACACCCGACCGCGCCGAACCGTGGGTGATGGAGAAACTCGCCCAGAAAGCCCGCATCATGGGCTTTGGACACCGCGAATACAAAACGGGCGACATCCGTGCCGTCATCCTGAAAGACTATGTGCGCCAGGTCGCTGAGCAGACGGGACGCATGGATATCTATCAGATTCAGGAGACGATGGAACAGGTCATGAAGCGCGAGAAGAACCTGTTCCCAAATGTGGACTTCCCAGCGGCGGC
>JAOAES010000295.1 GCA_026416655.1 Fimbriimonadales bacterium | reverse complement strand
ATTCTCGCGCTTGGAATGCTGAGTGGCGCGCCTGCGCAGGGCGTGTCGCAATCGTTCACCTATCAGGGGTTCCTGCGTCAAGGCGGCGCGCCCCTGACCAACTCGTCGCAGCAAATGACTTTTCGGATTTACGACGCGCTGACGGGCGGCTCGCTGCTCTGGAACTCGGGCGCGCTGAATGTGAATGTGCAGAACGGGCTGTTCACCGTGCAACTGAACGCCCCCGCCAGCGTGTGGAGCGGTTCGGAGCGGTTTCTGGAGATTCAGGTCGGCGCGACTACCCTTGCGCCCCGCGTGCGCCTGAACCCCACGCCCTACGCAAACACCGCTTCACTGGTGAACATGTTCCAGACAGGCACAGAGAACCCTAACCGCATGGTAATTACCCACTCGCCCGCGTTCAGCAACTGGGGCTTGCAGTACCGCGACACCGAGGATGCCTTCTACTTTCTGGGCGACGGAATCAACCGACTGCGCATCAGTTTGGCGGATGGCGTACTCCAGTATCCGCGAGGCGCAGCGGCTGGGCGCGTGCTGACCAGCGACGCCGTCGGGAACGCCAGTTGGGAACCCCTGAGCATCGCAGGGCTTGCGGCAGGCGGCGACCTCACGGGAACCTACCCGAACCCCACGATTGCCGCGAACGCTGTGAACAACGCCAAGCTCGCTAACGACGCCGCCTCACTGAGCAAAGTTTCAGCGGGACTGCTATTCACAAATGGCTCGTTCGTCGGGTTGGGAACCACCTCGCCTATCGGAGCAGGGCGGTTCGTAATCGCTGGGAACACCACAGGCTACACAGGGATGTATGTGCAGACCACTGCTGGATCGGGCGGGCAGCCGTTCTACGGCTATGCGACGGCGGGCGCGACCGCATGGCACTATCTGGACGGCAACGACGGCAACAAGTGGAAGCTGTGGCACAACGGCGACCGACTTACAGTGACATCTGCGGGGAGCGTGGGAATCGGAACCACTGCGCCTCAAGCCAGCCTCCATGTGGCTCGCGCAGCATCGGGCGGAACGCCGACTGGAGGAAGCGTTGTCGTCGCTGAAAACAACGCAAACGCCTATATCAGCGTGCTTACCCCGAACGCGAACGAGTCGGGCATCCTGTTTGCCAATCCGAGTAGTGCTGCGGCGGGCGGCGTAATCTACAACAACCCCGCCACCCCGAACGGTTTGCAGTTCCGCACGAACGGCAACATAACGCAGGCTGTGATTACGAACGTGGGTCGGATGGGGGTTGGTACAGCAAGCCCCGAGGCGCGCCTGCATGTGCAGGGCACGGGCAACCCCACAACGGCAATTATCACTTCGGGTGGGGGCGCATACCGCAACCCCGCCGACTGGTTCGGTGGATGGGGCGGCGGTCTGGTGACGTGGGACATCTTGTGTATGGGTATTCGCACCAGAAACCTCATCGCCGACGATCTGGTGCGCACTGCCGTGCTGGAAATCACGGGCGCAGACCTCGCTGAGAAGTTCCCCACCACCGACACGCTGGAACCCGGCATGGTGGTGGAGATTGACCCCGACAACCCCGGGCACTTGCGCAAGGCGCAGGGCGCGTACAACACGCGCGTGGCGGGCGTGGTCGCAGGCGCGAACGGGCTGCCCACCGGCATCGTGCTGGGCAACCTGGAGGGCAGCGAGAACCACGCTCCTATCGCCATGAGCGGGCGCGTGTGGGTCTACGCCGACGCCACTGAACGTGCGATTGAACCTGGCACGCTGCTCACCACATCCGACAAGCCCGGCTATGCGATGGCGGTACGCGACCGCGACCGCGCACAGGGCGCGATTCTCGGCAAAGCGATGACCCGCCTCGAAAAGGGCAAAACGGGCATGGTGCTGGTGCTCGTGAATCTGCAATAAGGAGGCGAACCCCATGAAACGCTACTGGCTCGCAGTTTGTCTTGTTCTGATGATGCGTTTCGGCATGGCGCAAGAGGGCGACGCGCCCTTCCTGGATGGCGCGACGCGCCCCGAACCGCGCGCAACCGCTCCTGCAAAACCGCCCACACTCATCGCGCCCCAGGCGCAACCGACGCGCATCACCCTCCCGCCCACGCAGCGACCGTTTCGAGGAGACGCCGCCGAGGGCGAAAGCACCGCCCAACCGAAACTCGATGTGGGTTACTCGCTGGACGCACCCCCCAACTTGCTGGCGCGTGCCCAGTGGCAGCGCGTGGAGGGTTTCACAAGGGATGGGGCTACTCTCTCAGGTTGGGTCGCCCACGTGCAGCTGCGCTCTCAAAACGCCGTCGGGCTGCGCCTGCAACTTCGGGGACGCTCTCACCCGAACATCCAGATTAACATCTACGATCCGGGTGGGGAGGTCGTTCTACCTGCGCGCGCCTATCCCGACGAGGACGAGCAGTGGTGGACGCCCACCCTCTGGAACAGCGACACCATCGGGATTGAGGTCTTTGTACCCGACGACGTCGACGCGCAGCGGGTTCCGGAGATTGTGGCAATCGGCTATATGTACACAGGCGTTGAACCCGATTTCTCGCCCGCTGAACTGGGATGCCATCTGGATGTAACCTGTTATCCGGGCTATAACGACACGCGCCGCGCAGTGGCGCGCATTCTGTTCCCTGTGGGCAGTGGGTGGAGATTATGCACGGGGCAGCTGCTCAACCGGACAGGAACCGACTTTGCGCCTATCTTCATGACCGCGCAGCACTGTATCAGCACGCAGGCGTCGGCGCACGGGATGGAAGCCTACTGGTTCTATCAAACCGCTACCTGCAACGGCGTGCCGCCGAATATCAACACCGTGCCACGTACCACTGGCGCGCTGCTGCTCAAGCAGCACTTCAACTCGGACTGGACGCTGCTGGGCTTGTACGAACCGCCCTCAGGCGACGTTTACCTCGGCTGGGATGCAGGCTCTTGGGTGTCAGGAAGCAGCGGCAGCGCGGTGCATCATCCGGATGGAACCTTCAAGCGGGTGACCTTCTTTACCACCGATGGCACTGCTACCGGGTGCAGCCGCAGTCTCTGGTCGTCCCAAGTGTCTCTGGGCAACGGCACGATTGAAGGCGGCTCTTCAGGTTCTGCCGGGCTGGACAGTGCATTTCGGGTACGGGGAACATGCGCCTGTGCGGAGGTCGACTCTAATGACAACTGGATTTGTCCTACTGCCTCGAACCCTCTTTGGGTGGGTTGGGGGCGGATGGACTTAGCGTTCCCGAACATCCGCTGGTACATCTTCGAGATGGCGAATCCAACCTTTGTGAACAGTGCAGTGGCGGGCGACACGAATAACAGCGGTGATAGCGAGCGGGGCGGTGCGGCGAACCCGTTCAACACCGTGTACGAAGGCACTTTCTGCGTGCCGACAGGCGGCACGGTGCGCATCGTGCCTGGCAACTACAACGAGCGGTTCCGTCTCTGGCGCGCGATGCGACTGGAGCGCGAGGGCAACTCGGGCGTGGTGCGCATCGGTGCGCCGTAAGCCCTTACCCCCCCACCCCTCGCCCGCATGCGGGCGAGGGGAGACCAACCTAAGGAGGCTCTGATGAAAACACTGATGAAACGGATATGCGTTGCAGCAGCGATGCTGCTGTGCATGGTATGCGCTCACGCCCAATCGGGCGGCGGCTACGACCTGAGCTGGTGGGCGATTGAGGGCGGCGGCATTACCTTCGCCACAGGCGGGGGGTTCGAACTCGGCGGTACGGCGGGTCAGCCCGACGCCACACGCCTGAATGAACTCGCAGGCGGCAACCTCCGCATGACGGGCGGCTTCTGGTTCGTGTCGTGCATTATCACCAACGGCGACGCGGACGGCAACGGCTGCGTGGACGACGCGGACTTATTGCTGGTGCTGTTCAACTTCGGCGCGACAGGTTTCAACCTTGCCGATGTGAACTGCGACGCGATTGTGGACGACGCCGACCTGCTGATTGTGCTGTTCAACTTCGGCAGCGGGTGCTGACGCCCTGCGCTGGTACGACGGCGGGGACGCCGTCGTACCTGAAGCCGTCAGGTATAATCCCTGCGCTATGCCGAAGCCCAAGCATGCCGAGCCGAAGCTGGTGAATATCGAAATCAACGGCGTTCCTCTGCAAGTGCCCGAAGGCGAGCTCCTGGTGGAAGCCGCTAAGCGCGTGCAAGCCGACATCCCCATCTTCTGCTACCACAAATATATGCAGCCGGTGGGCATGTGCCGTATGTGTCTTGTCGAAGTGGGCTACAAGCAGCCCGACGGCAGCGTGCGCAAAATGCCCAAACCCCAAGCATCCTGCACGTTGCCCTGTACCGAAGGGCTGGTCGCCTGGACAGAGACCGAACAAATCGTCAAAGACCGCCGCGCTGTGCTGGAGTTCCTGCTGATTAACCACCCGCTGGACTGCCCGATTTGCGACCGCGGCGGCGAGTGTCCCCTGCAGAACAACACGCAGTTCTACGGTCCCTCCACCAGCCGCTACATCGAAATCAAGCGCCACTTGCCGAAGGCGTTCCCCCTGTCTAAATATGTCGCGCTGGATTTGGAGCGGTGCATCCAGTGCGGGCGATGTGTGCGCTTCACCGAAGAGGTGTCGGGCGATTCGCAGCTTGGCTTCCTGTTCCGTGGGGCGCAAACGCAACCGCACACCTTCCAACTGACCGAGTTCACCAGTCGGTTCAGTGGGAATGTGATCGAAATCTGCCCTGTCGGCGCGCTCACCAGCCGTACCTACCGCTTCCGCGCCCGACCGTGGGACATCACCACGCAGAAAACCGTCTGCACGATGTGTTCCAACGGCTGCAACCTGTATGTGGATAGCCGGTCGGGCAAGGTGGTGCGCGTGAACGCCCGCGAGAACCCGCAGGTGAACGAGACCTGGACGTGCGACAAGGGCAAGTTCGAGCAGACCTATATGCACGCGCCGGACCGCATCCTGCAGCCGATGGTACGGCGCGGCAAGGAGTGGGAGCCGATTCGCTGGGGCGACGCTTACGACCTGCTGCTGGAACGCTGGCGCGCGCTGAATGGCGACGGACGCGCCGTTGCGGGGCTGGCAGGGCATCGGCTCAGCAACGAGTCGCTCTACCTGTTCCAGAAACTGCTACGCGGTGCGTTTCAGACCAACAACATCGACCACCGTTTTACACGCTACCAGGGCGAGTTGACCATGCTCCCGGTGCAGAACGAGTATCGCGACCTTGAGGCAGCGTCGCTGGTGTTCGTGTTCGGTTCCGACTTGGTAGATGAGCAGCCGATGGTGTTCCTGCGGACGCGCAAGGCGTGGCGACATCATGGGG
>JAOAES010000284.1 GCA_026416655.1 Fimbriimonadales bacterium | reverse complement strand
CCCGCGTTCCGACAGGTGGCGCAGTTTCTGATGTGGTACTGGCGTATCCCGTCCACACGCCGCGAAACCGTGCGCACCTCGCCCCCGCGCGGCGCACGCACAGGGTGAGAACATGCGACTGAGCGAACTGATGCAGGGCTTACCTGTCCTCTGGGCGCAAGGCGACGCCGAGATTACAGGCATTAGCGTCGACTCGCGCAAGGTACGCCCAGGCGACCTGTTCGTGGCAATCGTAGGGCGCACGCACGACGGGCATCAGTTTATTGAAGACGCGATTGCACGTGGGGCAGTGGCGATAATGATACAGCAAGACAGGTACGACGGCGTCCTCGCCGTCGGGGACAAGTTGACTAACGCTGGCGACGGCGGGGACGCCGTAGCACCTGCAGCGGATTGGTACGACGGCATCCCTGCCGTCGGACAACATGGAGCTACTCCGCGCGACGGCGGGGACGCCGTCGCACCTGCGGTAGTCGCTGTCCCCAACACCCGCGACGCCCTCTGGCGCATCGCCCAACGCTTCTACGGCGACCCCTCGCGCGAGATGCTCGTCATCGGCATAACAGGCACGAACGGCAAAACCACCACCACCCACATGCTGCAGAAAATCCTCGTGGCGTGGGGCAAGCCGACGCTGATTGTGGGCACGCTCGGCGCGTGGATTGAGTACCCCGACGGCACACGCCTGACCCTCGCGCAGGAAGGCGAGTTCACCACGCCCGAAGTGTATCAGCTGCAGGCGTTGCTCAAGACCGCACGCGAGCAGGGCGCAGAGGCAGTCGTGATGGAGGTCTCCTCGCACGCGCTCGACCAAAAACGCGCCGACGGCATCCACTTCGACGCAGGCGTGTTCACCAACCTCACGCAAGACCACCTCGACTATCACGGCACGATGGACGCCTACGCCGCCGCGAAACTGCGCCTGTTCACCGACCTCGCCGAGCAGAGCGCGAAGCCGTTCAAGGCGATTATCAACATCGACGACGAGTGGGGCAGGCGGTTCGCGGCGCGGGCGAAGGGCGCAGTGTACACCTATGGGCAGTCGGAAAGCGCGCTGGTGCAGGCGACGCGTGTGGAGTACGGCTTAGAGGGATTGCGATTCACGCTCCACTCGCCCTGCCTAAACTCACGCCTAACTGGGAGTAAGTCGTTCCCAAGTGGGAATAAGTCATTCCCAATTGGGAATGAGCCATGCCAAAGTGGGAATAAATCGTTCTCAGTTGGAAATGAGCCATGCCAAACTGGGAATAAGTCATTCCCAATTGGGAATGAGCCGTGCCCAAGTGAGAATGAATCATTCCCAATTGAGAACGGACCGTGCGCTGCTGGGAATAAATCGCTCTCAGATGCCCTCACCCCCGACCCCTCTCCCGCAACGCGGGAGAGGGGAGTCAGCTCCCCCCTCGCCCACGCGGCGGGAGAGGAGGGCTATCACCTTTACATCCCGCTCCCTGCGCCGTAAAACTTGTATAACGCCCTCGCTGCTGCCGCGACCGCGCTCGCGTTGGGCGCGCCGATGGACGCGATCCAGCGAGGCTTAGCGAGCCTGGAGCAGGTGGCAGGTCGGTTCCAACGCGCGCCCATCGACGCCGAGTATCAGGTGATTGTGGACTTTGCGCACACGCCCGACGCCCTGCAGCGCGTGTTGCAGGCAGGACGGATGTTGCAGCCCACACGCCTGACCGTACTATTCGGCTGCGGGGGCGACCGCGACGCTGTCAAACGCCCTCTGATGGGCAAAATCGCCGCCGAACTTGCCGACC
>JAOAES010000256.1 GCA_026416655.1 Fimbriimonadales bacterium | reverse complement strand
GGGCTGCCCGATTTCTTTGTAGGCGTCGGGCGTTTCGGGGTGTCCCGGCGGGAACGCCCGCGTCGCGCCCTTACGATGCACGCACACGCGAATCTTCTTGCCTTCCCACTCGTGGTCTTCTATCTTGGCGATGTTGTGCGCTACATCGTACACCTGATACATGCCGAGACTCTCAGGCGTGGACTTGAAGATTTTGGCGAACGCCTGTCGCGTCCAGTGAGCAATCGCCTGACGGTTGGCGAACGCGAAGTTCGCGGCGCAGTGCATCGCCCGCAGGTAGGTCTGCCCCTCTTCCGAGTTAATCGGCGCGCACGCCAGTTGGCGGTCGGGCAGGCTGATGCCGTACTTTTTGTGCGCCTCCTCCATAATATCCAGATGGTCTTGACAGGTCTGATGCCCGAAGCCGCGCGAACCAGTGTGAATCATAATCGTTACCTGACCGACCTGTGTGATGCCCATCGCGGCGGCGGCTTTCTCGTCGTAGATTTCGTCCACCACCTGAATCTCAAGGAAGTGGTTGCCCCCGCCGAGCGTGCCGAGCTGGTCTTTGCCGCGCTCGATGGCTTTCTCCGTAATCACATCGGGGTCGGGCATATCGAGCCTGCCGTTCGCTTCCGTGTGGGCGAGGTCGTCTTCCCAGCCGTAGCCGTGTTCCACCATCCAGTGTGCGCCCTTGAGCATCACCTGGCGCAGCTCCTGTCGGCTGGTCTTAATCAGTCCCTCGCCGCCGAAGCCCGCAGGCACATCGCGGAAGATCTGGTCTACCAGCTCCTTCAGGCGCGGGCGGACTTTTTGTTCGGTGAGGTCAGTACGCAGCAATCGCACGCCGCAGTTGGAGACCACAAACCCGTTGGCGATGAAGTTATGGTCTTCGTGTCGGACGGTCAGGTCGTATACGAACGGTTCGGCATAGTCTACGACCTCGACGCTTTGCACAGCGTCCCAGACCGTTCCTCCCTCGCTGGCGAGTGCGTCGGCGCAGAACTCGGCAAAGGTAGGGAAGTCTTTCGGAATGCGCGGGCGTGTGCGCCTCCCTTCGTAGACGCTGCGCTCCGCGAAACGCCGATTAACGCCGAGCGTCTGCGCGATAACGGCGGGTGACAGTCCTTGCCGGTGCAGCTCTTGCGCTTGCACTTCTGCGAGCGACCGCCCACTCACTGCCTGCTGCTTCAGGCGCAGGTAGGCGACCGCCAGGCACGCCAGCTGCTGACGCTCTTGGGCATAGTCGTAGCCAATCTGGCTCCATAGGCGAAGCAGGTTGGCGTCGTCGCCGAGAATTTGTAGGCGACAGCGAATGGAACGCCGTCCCGTCTTACTGACATAGCCAACCTCCCGTTGGCGTTGCAGAAGGCGCGCCTGTACGCCGAACCCTTCCAGCATCTGCTGGATGTCGCGCAGGAACGCCCAGCCCGACTCAGCGAGCGGCTCAGTCTTATTGAGGCTCAGCACGGGCGATTGAAAGGTTGCGGGATGGTTCTTGATGGTACAAGGCGTGGTCAGTTCCGCGCTGAAGAGCGCGCTGAGGTACAGCCGCTGAATCCAGCGTGGGGCGCGCAGCAGCCACGCGGGGACGCGATAGGCTTGCTGCGCCTTGTTGCCCAACGGCGCACCGAGACACGCCAGCAACGCTACCAGCGCGCTGCTGGAGACGCTGAACGAACACTCTTGCGCCTCGAACTCGTATGCCCGGTACACCGTCTCGATAGTATGCTTGCGCTGGCGCGTGCGCACCGTTGACGGCTGGAAGCCCAGCCGCGCGACATCGGCGCGGATGCGTTCCAAATCACACGGCTTTCCATAGAACGCGGCGACGCCCTTGCCCGAACCGCCGACATAACGCAGCGTCCCGTCGCCCGTCAAATAGCCCAACAGCTTCGTCAGGAACGGCAGCAGCGGCGAGTTCATTCGCAGGGGCAGCAACCCGCGGCGCTCCAGCCCACGCACAATCTGCCGTATCGCGTTGTCCGATTTACCCACGCGCCGCAGGTGCGACTCCACATCCGCATGGCTGACCAGCGTCTCATCAGAGGGCGGCTCGTAGGCAACGCCCTCGAAGGGATAGACCGCCACGCGGTCGCCTTTCTGCAACGCTTTGAGCAGGCGCATGCCTTCGGGCGTCCAGAAGGGATGCTCGCCCGTGGCGGTGATAGTGTAGCCCGCGCGGGTGCGCAGGCGATAGACGGGCGTGGTCGGGCGCACTTGCAGTAGAGCATCTACTGGTGCGCTCTCACAAATGCCTTCGTCCAGTCGGAAACACGCCACGCGCTGCTTCAGCCAATTTTCTCCCAGCGCGCCAATCTCCACAGAGTAGCCCTGCTCAGTCAGTACGCGCGTATCGGGCGCAAGGCAGTTGATGTCGTACCCAATCCCCCCGGGCGAAATCACGCCCTCTTCTAAATCCATCGCCGCCACGCCCCCGACAGGGAAGCCGTAGCCCCAGTGGATGTCGGGCATCGCAATAGAGTAGCCCACGATGCCAGGCAGGAACGCCACATTCGCCACCTGCTCCGGAGCCTGATCCTGCTTGATTTGCTCGATCATCTCCGCGCTGGCGAAAATCAGTCCGTCCACGCGCATGCCGGGCTTGTAGCTTTTCGGGATGCGCCAGCGGTGGTCGTCAATCTGCTCCAGCGGTCCCTTCCAGTACTGGCTCATGGAA
>JAOAES010000236.1 GCA_026416655.1 Fimbriimonadales bacterium | reverse complement strand
AACTCAGGCAAAGTGGGTTCCCAGAGCCTGACCCAGCGGAGCGGGAACCGCGCGATTTCCACATCGGCGACGAGCCGTTCAGGGGTGTATTCGCCCCGCGCTTCAAGGCGTGTGTTTTCGGCTTGCCAGACGAACCGCTGCAGCTGGGCGCGTTGCGTGCGCAGGCGGCGAAGGGATTCGGCGGCGCGTTCTGGCGGCGTTGCCTCGTCCAAGTCGCTCACTTTGGACGCGCCCTGCCACTCCGCTTGCAGCGCAAGGTTGCCCAGCGACTGCCCGCGCCATTCCAGCGTTTCGGCGTTCAGGGTCAATTGGGCGGTGGGTTCGCTGAGTGCGCCCTCGATACGCAGCTGGGCTTGCGCTCTCCCCTGGAGCGTCTCGATGCGCTCGGCGACGGCGGGGGGTAGGGCGTCGGGTAGGGCACGCGCCACGCGACGCAGCCAGTCAATTGGAAGCGGGTCGGTTGACGCCGTGAGTTGAAGGGTGTTTTGCGCGAGGTCGTAAGCGAATGCTTCAACGCGCGCCTCGCCGTCGGGCGTGCGGAGGGTAAGCTGGGCTTGGAGGATGCCCTCTCCCTGCTGTTTGGGGGGGTGAGGGCTAAAATCGATTCTCCCTTCCACATCCCCCAACAACGCCCCATTCAACGCAACCTGCTCACCGTTGAGTTGCACGCTCACAACAGGGTCGGTAAGCGTGCCTGACGCCTCGCCTGTCAGCGACGCACGCCCTGTGAGGCGATACTCTACAGGAAGATACGGCGCGAGAGCCTCCAGCGAGGCGTTTTCGAGGCGGAAACGCGCTGCAAAGTCGCCTTCTGTGCGCCACCTCCCGCTCGCTGTGAGCAACCCCTCGCCCAGACGCGCCTGCGCGCTCGCGATTTCCACCTGCGCCAAGCCGTCGTCCACCTGTACGACTAACTGCGCCTGGCTATCGCGCAACAGGGTCTGGTCATATTGCATGCCTTCAGAGGCGAGATTGGCGCGTACAACAAACCGGCGCGGCTCGCCCTCTGCCTGAAACGCGCCCGACGCCAGCCCTGATAGGGGTAACTCGCGGCGGAGCCAATCGGGAATCGCGGCGAGGTCAAACTCGTACAGGTCGCCCTGCAGCTGAAATCGGGGCGGCTCGCCCGACTCGGCAGGCAGGCGCACGACGCCCGTCGCCAGCAGCTGCGACGCGCGACGCAGGATTTGCAATTGCGTTATGCGCAAGTCGCGTTCTATTAAGTTCAGGTTCGCGACGGTTATTTCCGCGCCGATGTCGCCGAGCCTGCCGTCGAACACCACCGCCTCCGCGACGGCTTCGGGCGACTTGAGGCTGCCGCGAATCTGCGCCGTGAGGTAGCCAACGCCTTCTAAGCGTAAAGCGTTGCCCTCGCCGTCGTTGAGCAACTCGCCCTCTGCATAGCCTGCCAGCTGCGCCAAAAGGTTCAAGTCCAGCTCGTTCGCCTCCAGTTGAAGGTCGAAACGCGGGTCATCGCTCAGAATGTTTAGGATTTCACCCGAAACTTGCACGGAGCCTGCCGCCCCCTGCAACATGGCAAGGGGGATACGCAGCGTACCGTCGGCATATTCGAGGCGCGCTCGCGCCCCGCCAAGCCGACGCCGATTGTAAAAGAGGGCGTCCGTTAACAGATTCGCTTGCACTTGCGGTTTATCCAGCGCGCCGTAGGCAATCAGGGACGCATCGACCGCGCCTTGCAACGGCTGTTCGCGGAGTGCAGGGATACGACCAAGGGGCAAATCGCGGACAGTGGCGTAGAGGCGCAGTTCGGGCGATTTGGGGCGCGTGTCCAGCCAGAGCTTGACGCGCAGAGGGCGTCCCTCGTATTCCCCATGAAGTTCCGGCAGCACAAATTGCCCCTGAGTGAACAAGACGGGCGAGCGCAATGCGGTCAAATCGCCCTGAGGAGTGCGAATACGCGCCAGCTGCACTATGCCGATTGCCTGAAGCGCGTCGGGGAAGCCCTCAATGCGCAGTTGCGCTTCATAGCGACCTCGCACAAGGGGTTCATCCTCGCGCAGGAGTCGCCAGAGTGTTGCTGCGTCCTCGCCCAACACACGCGCCTGCGCCGAGAGGAACGGTTTTCGCCCCGACCAGTCCACCGTCCCCAGTGCGAAGAGGCGTCCGTCGCGCGTCGTAAGCTCGCCTGAAAGCCCTCTCTCTGTGAACGCGAGTTGCCAGACAAGCGCACGATAGGGTAAAGGTTTCTGGCGAAAAGTTGCACTCTGCACGACGCCCTGCGCCGTTCCCTGAAAACGGAGAGGCTGATTCGGCTTGTAGACCAGCTGCAGCGAGACATCTCCCGAAACGCCTTGCGCGTCGAACTCGGTTCGGGGTAAGTAGGGTTTAAACACCTCGCCGCGCGCCTGCCGTGCGCTGAGTTCCACCAGCCACTGCTTGCCGTCGGAGAGGGCGTGCACGTCCACCGCGCCCAGCGCATCGCTGAAGCCGCGCAGGGCAATCTGTTGCCCGATTCGGGGCTGGCTCAGGGTGAACTCCTCAGCCCAGAGCGTGGCGCGGACAGGGGTATCGGGCAAAAAGTCGTCAAAGTAGAGGGTTCCCTGCCGCGCACGCACGCGGAAGGTGATGGGCGTTGGCTCTGGGGGGCGCGGCTGCCGCAGCAACGGGTCGATGTTCCATATGCCCCGACGGTTACGATGCAGCCAGACTTCGGGGCGGTCTATCTCGATGGTGAGCGGTTCGCCGTTTCCATGCAGGCGCGCCTCCACATAACGGGCGCGAAGCAGCCGCTCGCCTGCAAGGGTGCGCACATCTGCGTTTGTGAATAAAACGCGGTTCCATCCCAGCGACACGCGCTCGACCTGCACATCGATATCGGCTTGACGGCGTGCGTAATCACGCAGGGCAGGCGGCAAACTGTCTTCGACGGCGAGCTTGACCTGCCAGAGGTACATCGCCCCCGCCATCGTCATCAGCGCGACGGGCAACAGCAGCATCAGCAGCTGCCCCGTCCGCCAGAGCAGATTACGCACCCTCCATCGCGCCAACTTTGGCGAGCCTCTCTGCCATCACGCGCTGCGAGAACGCAATCGCATTATACGAGCTGCGAATGAACGGTCCCGACGCGACGAACAGG
>JAOAES010000217.1 GCA_026416655.1 Fimbriimonadales bacterium | reverse complement strand
CGATGGAGGGCGAGCCGACGCTCTACAACCTCGCGCTGGTACGCCGCTTCGGAGACTGGAACCTCGGCGTGTGGTGGTTCCATCCGACCGCCGAGAGCGATGTCGGCTTCTCGATATCGCGAAGTTTTGAGCTGCGGTAGTCGCTGCATCATCGGCGGGACGCCGAGGCGACAGTACAGCGCGTAGTGTCGGCGTCCCGCCGCAAATACACTCGGGGCTATTCCCTGCCCGTGTTAATCACCAGTTGTCCGTTCGCGCCGTCGAACGCCGTTTCAACGTCCAGCATTTCACGCAGCGCAGAGGCAGGAACCAGTACACGCCCGCGCAGGATACGCAGCGGCGCATCGGCAGGCACAGACGTGCCGTTCACCACAATCTCGTTCTGGCGCACATGCAGGGCAATCGTCTGACCGTTCAGCTCGGCGTAGGCGGTCTTGCTCTGATTGTCCCAGCGCAGGCGCGCCCCGAGTTGCTCCAGAACGGGGCGCAGAGGCACGAGCGCGATGCCGTTTTCCACCAGCGGTGCGACATCGCAGCTCAGCAGCGCGCCGTCCAGTGCGACCTCGAAGCGAGTGATAGCGGCGGGCAGGCGCGTCCCTAACTCGATCGTCATCCAGCGGCTCGTGGCGGATGTACCGGGGGACGCCTTCGCAGGCGTGCTTGCGACCAGCGGCGCACGCAGCTTCTGTCCCCGCATCTGAGGCTCCGTCTCTGCGGCGCGGGCAAGATGCACGGCTTGCATCGGTGCAGTCTCGACGGCTCGCAGGCTCGGCTCCTCCTGCGGCGCGCTCAAGCGGTTCGGGCTGGGCTGCGCCTCCACCATCGCCTCAATCGTCGGCGCCGGCGCGATGCCGACCGTCTCAGTCTGCACAACGGGTTCAGTAGGCTCCGCTTCAGGCGCGGCAGGCGCGCTCAGGCGAGTCGATTCGCTCAGGCGCGTTTCAGGCGCAACAGCCACACGCAGCACGTTTTCTGAAGCGACAGGCGCGCTCTCGACAAGAGCCGTTTCAGGCTCGGCGGTGGCTTCAACCGCTTCGGTTGATTGTCGTTCGGTGCGCCCGCCCGGATTGTTCACATAGACGCGCATCGGCGGCGTCTTCAGCGTTTGGTTACCGTCGTAGCTCCAGACCTCGATCGTATGCCAGCCGTTCGTTTCGCGTGTGGTATCCCAGTTATACACATACGGCGGGTAGTTGCGTAGCCCGCGAATCTGCCCGTCGACGAAAAACGACACATACGCCTGCCCGGAGCGGTTCAAGCGCGCCTCGATGGGCACATCGCCCGCCAGCTGGCTGCCGTTGCGCGGCACAACGATAGTCAGGGGGCTGTGCGGGTCAGGCAGGAGTTCGATGCGCGTCTGGCGCTGGCTAATCAGGCGTCCTTGCGCGTCGTAGAGCTTGATGGTCGCCTCGTGGCTGCCGGGCGCCAGCCCCGCGCTCTGCAAATCGAGCGTCAACTGGTCGGCTCGCCCGCTCAGGTGGCGCGTAGCGACAATCAGCCCGTCTACCACTACTTCCACCATCGCGGGCTTCACTCCGCGAAACTGCATCATCAGCCGATTCGGCTCCCCTTTGAGGATTTGCAGGGGCGACGACTGCGGCTGCCATGCAGCGATGCCCGTTGTGGTCAGCCCCGTCAGCGCCAGCAGGCTCCAGATCCGATTCCGATTCTCCATAGGTCGACCTCCATATCGGCGTGTATTATATCCTCCCCGCCGTAGAAGCAACCCGCCTTATTCGACGCCCACGCTGAATTCCTGCCAATTTGGGGGAGAAATTGCCCGAAATTCGCCCCAGACTCTTGACTTTACTGGGGGGCAATCGTCTAAACTAATCATGTCCGCAGGGGAGCGCTGCTCGGACAACCACAAAGCGCAGGCGTTGGGCGAGGAGTGTGGGCACGAAGGGAGCGAACTCGCAAACGCCGCGGCTCTCGGTGTGGGCTTGGCAAACCGACGGAGGGATTCAGGCATGGCGATGACGGACAACCAGTACCATTACGACGACGCGGGACTGTGTACAACCTACATGGCGGATGAAGAACTCGTTTTCTACGCAAAGCAAGGCAGTGAACGCGCCACCGAGACCTTACTGAAGCGATACCGCTCGCTGGTCGAGAGCAAGGCGCGTTCCTACTTTTTAATCGGCGCAGACCACGAGGATGTGGTGCAGGAGGGCTTAATCGGACTGTTCAAAGCGATACGAGACTTCCGCGATGAGCGCGTGCATAAGTTCCGCCCCTTCGCCGAGCTGTGCGTGACTCGACAGATTATCTCCGCAGTGAAAGCCGCCACGCGCCAAAAACATGGACCCCTCAACGACTACGTCTCCCTGTATCGCCCGCTCCAGAACCACCACAACGACGAAACCGACTCCAACCTCACCGACATTCTGCCCGACCCGAACGCGCTCACGCCCGAAGAGTGGATTCTGCAGCGGCGTATCCCGCTCGCCGTGATGCACATGGCGCGCGAGAAAATGAGCGAACTGGAAAAGCAGGTGCTGGAGTTCTACCTGGACGGACTATCTTATAAACAGATGTCGGAAATTTTATGTAGAGGCACGAAATGTATCGATAACGCGCTCCAACGCGTCAAGAAAAAACTCATTCAGGTTTACGAAGAGAACTATGGGGAGCTGTCACAGTGCCCGCGTCGGCGACGGCGCATGCGCATCACTCCCGAATTAGACGATAATCTGCTATGAATGCGACTCTGGAGCGCACGGATGCGCTCGCTGTGGCGCGCGAAGTGCTGCAGATCGAGACCGAAGCTCTCCAGCGGCTGATGGAATCGCTGGACTCCCGCTTCGAGCGGGCGGTTCAAGCGCTGCTGGAGTGTGAAGGGCGCGTCGTGCTGAGCGGTGTGGGCAAGTCGGGCGCGATTGCCAGAAAACTGGCGGGCACCTTCAGCAGCACAGGCACACCCGCCATTTTCGTCCACCCAACCGAAGCCGCGCACGGCGATTTAGGCACGATTACCGAGCAGGATGTGGCGATTCTGCTCTCGTTTCGGGGCGAAAGCGATGAGTTGACGCTGCTGTGCCCTGCCCTCAAACGCCTGCGTGTCTACACCATCGTGTTCACAGGACGCCCCGACTCGACGCTCGGCAGGATGGCAGACTTAGTGCTGGAGATTCCTGTGGAGCGCGAGGCGTGCCCCCACAACCTCGCGCCGACTGCCAGCACGACAGCCATGCTCGCGCTCGGCGACGCGCTGGCGATGGCAACGATGGCAGCGCGCGGCTTTAGCCCCCGCGACTTCGCGCTGAACCATCCCGCCGGCGCGCTCGGACGACGCCTGCTGATACGCGCCCACGACGTGATGCGCACTGGCGACGCGCTCGCCATCGTGCCCGAAAATGCACGGCTGCGCGACGCGCTGTTCGCCATCACCAAAGCAGGCGCAGGCGCGGCGTGCGTCGTCAACGCCGACGGCGTGATGGTCGGTCTTGTGACTGACGGCGACATTCGCAGACGGCTCCTGCAAGATGAAACCGCGCTTGGACGCCCCGTCACAGAAGCGATGACGCGCAACCCGATGACCCTGCGCGGCAATCCGCTGGCAATCGAAGTACTCGAGCGGTTCAACAGCACGCCTGCCAAAATCGGCGACCTGCCCGTGCTGGACGACGAAGGCAGACCCATCGGAATGATTGTGCTGAAAGATTTGCTTCGCGCGGGCATTGTATAGGGGACAGCGATTGAGTAGGGATAAACTATGCGTATCGGTGTTTTGTCGGACACGCATGACCATCTGCACTACCTTCGTCGCGCGGTAGAGGCGTTGAACGACCTGCAGGTGGAGCTGGTGTTGCACGCGGGCGACTATGTTGCGCCGTTCGTGGTGAACGCGCTGTCGCATCTACCCTGCCGCCTGCTGGGAATCTTCGGCAACAACGACGGCGAACGGCTGGGGCTGGCAAGACGGCTCAGCGAAATCGGACAGGTACAGGTGCAACCCCTGTTTCTGGAGCTCGAAGGCTGCCGTATCGCGATGGTGCATGAACCTGAACCCGTCGAAGCGTTCGCCCACAGCGGTTTGTTCGACCTCGTTATCTACGGACACACGCACCAGCAGGAGCTGCGCGCAGTGGGCGACTGCATCGTGCTGAACCCCGGCGAGGTCTGCGGCTGGCTCACAGGCAACCCCACCTGTGCGCTGATTACCCTCCCTGAAAAGCAAGTGGAGATTCTGCGCCTGTGAACAGGTACAATTTCCATCGTGGCGTACATCAGCCTGTACCGCAAATATCGAGCGCAGACCTTTGAAGAGTTGATGGGGCAGTCGCATGTGACCGTGACCCTGCGCAACGCGATTCAGCAGGGGCGATTGGCGCATGCCTATCTGTTCTGCGGTCCGCGCGGCACAGGCAAGACCTCCACAGCGCGCCTACTCGCCAAAGCACTCAACTGCGAGCGGGGACCCACTCCCGATCCCTGCAACGAGTGCCGATTCTGTCGCGCGATTCAGGCGGGCAACTGCGTCGATGTGGTGGAGATGGACGCCGCCTCCGAAACCAGCATCGAAGATGTCCGCACCTCCATCATCGAGAACGCCAAGTACCCTCCGATGGAGGCACGCTACAAGATTTATATCATCGACGAGGTACATGACCTCTCGGCGAAGGCGTTCGACGCGCTGCTGAAAACCATCGAAGAGCCGCCCCCCCATGTGATTTTCGTGCTGGCGACGACGGAGTTCCACCGTGTGCCGCCGACGATTCGCTCGCGCTGCCAGCGGTTCGACTTTCACCGAGGCACGATTGCCGATATCGCGAAGCGGCTGCAACAGGTGCTGGACGCCGAGGGGTTTCGCGCAGAGCCAGCCGCGCTCCACCTGGTGGCGCGGGCGGCGGACGGCTCGTGGCGCGACGCCCTCACCGCACTGGAGCAAGTGATTGCCTTCAGTGAAAATGGGCTGATTACCCCGCAGACGGTCTACAACGCGCTCGGTATGCTGGAAGACGAAACGCTGATGCAAATCACCGACGCGCTGATTGACCATGACGCCGGCAAGGCGCTCACGCTGCTGGACGGGCAGATGCTGCTGGGGCGTGAGCCGCGTGTGTTCGCTGAATCGCTGATTCAGCACTGGCGGATGCTGATTCAGGCGGCGTTGCACGCACAGGATAAAGCGGGAATGTACGACCCCGCGCAGTGGAGCGCGATGACGGAGCAGGCGCGTCGGGCGGGCGTGGCGCGTCTGCTGAGCTGGTGGGAGCGGATGGCGGGCGCACTCAGCGAGATGCGCAGCTCCGGCTCGCCCCGCGCAATCCTGGAACTGTATCTGCTGATGTTCGCCAGCGAGACGCCGGGAACGACCAGTACTGCGCCCGTGGCTGTGGCGCCATCTCAGTCGATGCCACCGTCCACAACGCCAACGGTGCGCGTATCGCCTGAACCGCACCCTACCCCTGCCCCCGAATCCACCCTCCCGTCTCCACCCGCAAGCGATGTGATGGACCCTGCCTACGCGAATCAGCTCTGGCAGCAAAAGGTCGAAGAGTTAGTACAGCGCAGTCCCGCAGGGAAAATGAACTTGATGGGTTCGCGCGTGGCGGTAGAGAACGGCGCTATCCGCCTGATCCTCGCCAGCCAGATGGCTTACGAGTTTTTCAAGCAGAAACCCAGCCGTGAGCAGAACCTGGTGCAGGCGGCGCGCGCCGCGCTCGGTATGCCCAACGCCCCCGTGAAGCTGGAATACTCGACTGAGCCACGCGCGTCGGAACCGCCGCCGCCGCCAGTGGTTCAATCGCCCACCTTAGAAGGCGAGGCACTCATCGACGCCATTAGCGAGACCTTCAACGGATACGAAGTGGAGCCTGACTGAAACAAGGGGGTCCCGCCTGCCCCTTCCAGAGCGGGTACAATCTACCTTTGATGGCGATTCGCGTCAGATTGGGGCAGGACGAAGTGCAAGTGGAGCCGGGCGGTTCGGCGCAAATCGTGGCATGGGTGCGCAACGAGGGCGACGCGCCTGACCAGGTCGCGCTGGAGGTCGAAGGCATCGACGCCGAATGGTGCGCAATCCCCATCCCCTCGTTTTCGGTCGCGCCCGGTGAGGAGGTACAGGAACGGATTCTGATTCGCCCGCCACGCAACACGGAGAGCCGCGCAGGTACCTATCCGATTCTGGTGCGCGCACGCTCGCTGGAGAACGGCGGTGCAGGCGTCGCGCAGGCGAGCCTCACGATTCGCCCCTACAGCATGCTCACCCTGGATATCGCCCCCAAACGCAACATCGCTTCCCCGTGGCGCAAGCGCGTGCCCTATGAGCTGACACTCTCCAACTTCGGTAATACGGAACAGACCGTGCAGATCCACGCATCCGACCCCGAAGACGAGCTGGTGTTCGAACTGGAGCGTGAGCGGGCGCCCCTCGCGCCCGGCGAAACACAGAGCCTGTTGCTCTACGCCCAGCCACGCCGATTGCCGATCCTGGCAAATCCCGCCCTGTTCAGCTTCACCGCGACGGCGCGTAGCATCGAGGACCCGCTGCGCTCTACCTCGGTGCAGGCGCAACTCGAGCGACGCGGGCTGATTAGCCCGCTGATGCTGGGATTCCTCGGGGTGCTTGGATTGTTGCTGGCACTCTGGGCGTACACGCGCCCGCTGCCCGTCGAAATCGCCGAGTTCACCGCGCAACCCGCGCAGATAACGGCAGGAGAAACCACCACGCTCAGCTGGATTGTGCGCAACGCCGATAAAGTGCTCATCGAGCCTGCGCTGGGCGAGTTTGACCCCAATAAGACGCGCTCGGTGCAGGCGCAGCCGCAGACCACTACGACCTATCGCCTGATTGCCCGCAACCGCTATGGGGAACAGATGCGCGAGGTCGTCGTGATTGTGCAAAACGCCCCGGAGCCTCCCGCGCCGGTCATCAGCAAGTTTTACGCAGAGCCACCCCAAATCAAACGCGGCGAGAGCGTGCTGCTGCGCTGGGAAGTACAAAACGCCGCCGAGCTCATCCTGACCCCGCCCGGCGGACTCAAGTTAGACCCGGCGATGCCCGGCTATGAACACCGCCCCTCCCGCACCACCGAGTACGAACTCATCGCCCGCAACGCTGCCGGTAAATCGGTCAGCAAAAAAATCAAGGTGGAAGTCATCGACCCATCGCTGGCGCAGGTGGTGAGCTTCACCGCGCAACCCGAGAAGATTATGCCGGGCGAGAGTGTCGTGCTGCGCTGGGAACTGTTCAACGCTGCGCGCGCCGAAATCGACAACGGCGTCGGACGCATCGACCCCAAACTGGGCGAGATGATCGTGACCCCCATGACCACCACGACCTACACGCTAACCGCCTACGACAGTGAAGGGAGACCAGTGCAGGCGAAGGTCACCGTGCAGGTGGAGCCGACTTCAGACACTTCACCGCCCGGCACGCCTTAATCGCCCTCGCCCAGACGCCGTCGCGCCTTCCGCTTAATCCGCGCCAGCGCGTTATCGACGGCTTTCGGCGAGCAGCCTAACCGCTCAGCAATCTGGCGATAGGTGAGCTGCTGATGGTACAACGCCGCCACCTGTGCCTCCAGCGGACTGAGGCGCGTCTCCAAGAACTCCTGACGCTGCTGCGCCGCCTCCCGCTCGCTCAGGCACTCGTAAAGATTCGGTCCCGGGTCGGGCAACTGCTCCAGCCACTGCCGCTGCTCCTCCTCACAGTCCGATAAACGGCACAAGGGCAGACAAAGACGCTGCATGCGCTTCAACTCGGACAGAATCTGCCGCCGAATGCATACGCGCGCAAACGAAGCGAACCCCGCGTTGCGCCCAGGATCGAAACACAGCACCGCTCGCCATAAACCGATCATCGCAATCTGGCTCACATCCTCCGGCTCGCAGTCGGGCATATAGAACCGTCCAGCGAGGCTCTGCACCAGCGGGCGAAACAGCGTCATCACCTGTTCCGCCGCCTGCTCATCCCCCTGCTGCGCACGCAACACCAACTCGTTCGTCACCTGATAATCACATCGTACCACCATATGCGCTCACCGCCCCTATTATAGCCCAGTTTTCGTCAGGCGCGGGCGCCGAGAACCGAAAATGCCTGTTTGGGACAACCTCTCTGGCTTTTCAATTGCAGGAATCTGCTCGCGCCCTCCGAACTCATCCGTTGTTATGAAGCGGCTGTTCCTACTCGCAGGCTGGTTGATGCTGTTCGTCTTCGCGCAGGCGCAAGATACGCCCTACCGACTGCCCGATGTGTACGCCCTGCGCGGCGCGAAGATTGTGTCCAACAGCGCGCCCCCCATCGAAAACGGCGTCATCGTGGTGCGCAACGGCGTGATTGGCGCGCTCGGCGACGCCAACACGCCCATCCCCGCCGACGCCGAAGTGATCGATGCCAACGGACAAACGGTGTACCCCGGCTTCATCGACGCTTTCTGCAGTCTCGGCATGCCCGCGCGAGCAAACGACCCCGCCTACGCCAGCTACGAGCGCGGCAACACGCACCCCAACGCGCAGATTCGC
>JAOAES010000187.1 GCA_026416655.1 Fimbriimonadales bacterium | reverse complement strand
GTATGTGCAGCCCAGCCGTCGCCCCGCCGACGGACGCTACGCCCGCAACCCGATGCGCCTGCAGCATTACTATCAATATCAGGTGATTCTCAAGCCCTCGCCCGACGATGTGGTGGATGTGTACTTAGAGAGCCTGCGGGCGGTGGGCATCGACCCCGCCGAACACGACATCCGGTTCGTCGAGGATGACTGGGAGGCTCCCACATTGGGCGCGTCGGGCGTCGGCTGGGAAGTGTGGCTCAACGGCACGGAAATCACGCAGTTCACCTACTTCCAGCAGGTGGGCGGCATCGAGTGCGACCCCGTGTGCGCCGAAATCACTTACGGACCCGAACGGCTCGCGATGCTACTCCAAAAGAAAAACAGCGTCTGGGAGCTGGAGTGGAGCCGCGGCGTCTCCTACGCCGATGTGGATTTCCAGTCTGAGCTGGAGCATAACCACTACAACTTCGAGCATGCCGATACCGAGATGCTGTTCCGGCTTTTTGAAATGTACGAAAAAGAGAGCGCGCGGATTGCCGAGCTGGGGTATGTGCATCCGGCGTTCGACCTCGCGTTGAAGTGTTCGCATATTTTCAACCTGCTGGACGCGCGGGGCAGCATCTCCGTCACGGAGCGGGCGAGCTATATTCAACGGATACGCACGCTCTCACGCGCCTGCTGCCTGAAGCACCTTGAGAAGCGTGAGGCGGAAGGGTTCCCCCTGCTCCAGAAAGAGTGGCGTGTGGGGCTAAAGAAGTAAGCCTCCAGGCGCGTCGGTCAGCTGTTCTCGATGCCCCACAACGCCTGATCCAAATCCCAGAGCAGGTCGTCAACGGTTTCCAGTCCGATGGAGAGGCGTATCATCTCGGGTCCAATGCCCGCGATACGCAGTTCCTCGTCGCTGAGTTGCTGGTGGGTGGTGGAGGCGGGATGGATTACGAGGCTACGCACATCGCCCACGTTCGCCAGATGCGAGAACAGGTGCAGGTTCTGGATGAACCGTTTGCCCGCCTCGCGCGCGTCCATCCCGGCAGGCGGCTTAATCCCGAACGAGAACACCGCGCCTGGTCCCTGCGGCGTGTATTTTTTCGCGAGGTGATGGTCGGGATGGTCAGGTAGCCCCGCGTAGGCGACCCAAGCCACGCGCGGATGCTCCGAGAGGAACCGCGCCACCGCGTGCGCGTTCGCCACATGGCGCTCCATGCGTACCGAGAGCGTCTCCAGCCCCTGCAGCAACAGAAAAGCGTTGAACGGCGAGAGGCACGCGCCGACATCGCGGAGCGTCTCGGCACGGAGTTTCATCAGGAAACCATAGTGCCCGAAAGTCTCGTAGAACTTCAGCCCGTGATACGCGCCCGACGGCTCGGCAATCGTGGGGAAATGGCTGTAGTCGAACTTGCCCGATTCGACCACCACGCCCGCAATTGAAGTGCCGTGTCCGCCGATGAACTTGGTGGCGGAATGCACGACAATCGTCGCGCCCCACTCGATCGGGCGACACAGGTACGGCGTGGCGAAGGTGTTGTCCACAATCAGCGGGATGCGGTGGGCGTTCGCCAGCTGTGCCAGTCGCTCGATGTCCAGAATGCTTCCCTTGGGGTTGCCGACGGTCTCGCCGTAGAGCGCGCGGGTTTGGGGCGTAATCGCGCGTTCCCACGCTTCGAAATCGCCCGGCTCCACGAACTTGACCGTCACGCCGAGCTTTTTGAAGGTGTGGGTGAACTGCGTGGTGGTGCCGCCGTACAGGTGCGCTGAGCTGACAATCTCGTCGCCCGGCTGCAGGAGCGTGTAGAAAGTGAGGAACTGTGCTGCCATGCCGCTGGCGGTCGCCACCGCGCCAGTGCCCCCCTCCAGCGACGCCATGCGCTCCTCGAACACCGCGTTGGTGGGGTTCATGATGCGCGTGTAGATGTTGCCGTACTGTTTGAGTTCAAAGAGTTGCGCCGCGTGGTCGGGGTCGTCGAACACGAACGAGGTGGTCTGGTAGATGGGCACGGCGCGCGCGCCCGTGTACGGGTCAGGGATGTGCCCGGCGTGCAGCATGCGCGTCTCGAAGCCAAACTCGCGCGATGGACGGCTCATAACGGCGGGTATTGTACCTGAATCGCTCAGTTGGGCAGTTTTGCGTTGCGCCTACGGGCGGCGGGGGCGCGCTGGGGGGCTGGCGGCTCCGGGTGATAGGGCACAGGCACATATTCCACGCCCGAGGTGCGTTGCGCTGGCTGCGGGTAGAGCGCCATCAGCTGGTAAATCTCCGCCGGCAGGTCGGTACGTACCGACAGCCCCATCGCCTGGAGCATGCTGGCGGAAATGGGGTAGTCGTGGGTGTAGTAGCCCTGCGTGAGCTGGTCGGCTAAGGCGTGGGCGCGTTGTTCCTCCATCCCGTTCGCCATCAGCACCTCCTTCACGAGCGCGAGCGCCTGCTGCAACGCCTTGCGCGACACATCCGCCAGAATCAGCGTCTGGTCGTCCACCTCGCTAATCGGCTTTTGCTCGACCACCTTCAGCACCGACGCCGCGGGGAACTGCCCCACCTGCGGGTCGACAGGTCCCAGCATCGCGTGTTTATCCATCACGATCTCGTCGGCGGCGAGCGCAATCAGCGTACCGCCCGACATCGCGTAGTGCGGCACGAATGCCGTTACTTTCGCAGGGTGGTCGCACAGGGCACAGGCAATCTGTTGGCTCGCCAGCACCAGCCCGCCCGGCGTGTGCAGAATGATATCGATGGGCATATCGGGCGGGGTCATCCGAATCGCCCGCAGCACCTCTTCGGAGTCCTCGATGCTGATGAACCGAAACAGCGGTATCCCGAACAGCGCGAGCGATTCCTGCCGATGAATCAGCACAATCACGCGGCTGCCGCGCGTTTTCTCAATCTGGCGGATCAGGCTCATGCGCGCCGATTCGAGCATGCGCTGCCGCAGCATCGGCATCACCGCCAGAAAGATAAAAATAATCCAGAACAGCTGCGAGAGGAGTGCGCTCAAGGGACTGTATTCCATGTCGGAGAGTATACCTTGCGCCTGATGGATGACGGGGCGTATCGTGAGGCGGGCTGGGATGTCTGCAACTCAGGGAAGTTTTTGGTGACCCCAGGGGGATTCGAACCCCCGTCCTCCAGGATGAGAACCTGGCGTCCTAGACCACTAGACCATGGGGCCACCTTGCGGTCAATTATATTACCTGAAACGCCATCCT
>JAOAES010000156.1 GCA_026416655.1 Fimbriimonadales bacterium | reverse complement strand
ATTTCTTTCTCCAACGGCAACGTACTCCCAGAGTTTTGCAGGATTTTTTATTCGCTTCGAGCTATAATTACTCACACGCAACAGGAGGCTTACGGATGCGACGACAGGGTTTCACACTCATCGAGCTGTTGGTAGTGATTGCGATTATCGCCATACTGGCGGCGATTCTGTTCCCGGTGTTTGCGCAAGCGCGGGAGAAGGCGCGTCAGACGACCTGCTTATCGAATATGCGCCAGCTTGGGACAGCGTTTGCGATGTATCGTTCGGACTGGGAAGGGCGCAATCCTGGTCCTGCGGATGGCGGGCGCTGTCCCGGCGAGTGGCGTACGCCTGACTGGCCCTGGTGGATGACCGGTTTTCGTGCGAATCTGTACGGACAATGGGTTCCCTGCTATCCTGTGCTGATGCAGGCGAGCGACCCCAACTCCGCCGTCAGTGGGCTGTGGCTGCTGTGGGGACACGTGACGAAAGGCGCGATTTACCCCTATGTGAAGAACCCCGATGTGTATATCTGTCCCTCGGACCGTCGCGGGCAAGAGAAGAAACTCAGCTACTCGATGAACGCGGTGGCGGGTTTTATCCCCGAACCGGTGGTGGAGCGTCCGGGCGAGTTTGTGGAGCTGGTGGACGAGGGCGAGACGCTCAACGACGGCTACTTTTGGGCGATTACGTGGCGACCGAACGGCGCGGAGCTGAACGACTGCCCCTCGATTGTGCATGCGAACGGGGCGAACTTCCTGTTTTTCGATGCGCATAGTAAGTGGGTTCGGGCGACGCACCCGCGCGAGCAAGCGCGGCTCAATCAGTGCCCGCACACCGTGCCGAAGCACTACTTCTGCCCCAAAATCCCGTTCCCTGAATCGTCGTTGTACGCGGGCGGATGTGAGCGTGCGCCCTAAATCTGAGGTATACTCGCCCCGATGTTCCGCAAGGTGCTGATTGCGAATCGGGGCGAGATTGCCCGTCGCGTGATTCAGGCATGCCGCGAGTTGGGCGTTCGGAGTATTGCCGTCTATTCAGAAGCCGACTCGAGCGCACCATTCGTGCGTGAGGCGGACGAGGCGTACCTGCTGGGCGGCGCGCCGGCACGGGAAAGCTACCTGAACATTGCACGCATTCTGGAAATCGCCCAACAGGCGGGCGCGGAAGCGATTCATCCCGGCTACGGCTTCCTCTCAGAGAACCCCGACTTCGCCGCCGCGTGTGAGCAGGCGGGGCTTGTGTTTATCGGACCGCGCCCCGAAGTGATTCGATTGCTGGGCGATAAGGGCGAGGCGAAACGCGCCGCTGAACGCGCGGGCGTGCCCGTTGTGCCCGGCTACAACCCTGAACACGCCGCAACGCCCGAAGACCTGTTAAAGGCTGCGCACACGGTCGGCTTCCCCGTGCTGCTGAAAGCGGTCGCGGGCGGCGGCGGCAAAGGCATGCGCATCGCCGACAGCCCCGACACTTTTCTGGAACTGGCGGAAAGCGCGGCGCGGGAAGCGCAGAACGCCTTCGGCGACCCGCGCCTGATGCTCGAACGCTATATCACCCGCCCACGCCATATCGAAGTGCAAATCCTCGCCGACCAACACGGCAAAGCCATGCATCTGTACGAGCGCGAATGCTCCATCCAGCGACGCCACCAGAAGATTATCGAGGAAAGCCCCTCGCCGGCGCTCGACTCGCACACCCGCGCCGCCATCTGCGACGCCGCCGTGCGCCTTGCCGAGACCGTCGGCTACACCAACGCGGGCACGGTGGAGTTCCTGTACGAACAGACGCCCGAGGGAGGTAAGTTCTATTTTCTGGAAGTCAACACGCGCCTGCAAGTTGAGCATCCCGTGACGGAAATGGTCACCGGAGTCGATTTAGTCCACTGGCAACTGCGCATCGCGGCGGGCGAACGACTGGAACTGGGGACGCCCCCCCAGCGTGGGCACGCTATCGAGGCGCGCCTCTACGCGGAAGACCCCGAAAACGACTTCGCACCCTCGCTGGGGACGCTGCTCGCCTATCAGCAGCCCCACCTGCCCGGCGTGCGGTTCGATTCAGGCGTGGAGACAGGCTCCGCCATCACCCACCACTACGACCCGATGATTGCGAAAGTCATTGCCCATGCGCCCGACCGCCCAACCGCGATTCGTCGGCTGGCGAACGCCCTGGAGCAGACGATTGCCTTAGGCGTGCGCACAAATCAGGCGTTTCTGATAACGCTATTGCAACACCCTGCGTTCATTGAGGGCGCGCTCCATACGGGCTTCCTGAACGAGCATCCGGTTCACTCAGCGGAGAGCGCGCCGCCCGCAGAGGTGCTACTGGCGCTGGCGCTGCTGGAACCGCTGACACGCGGCAAGGCGCGAACCGCTCCACGGCGCGACGGCGGGGACGCCGTCGTACCGTCGCCGTGGGAAAGTTTCGGCAGGTGGCGCATCGGAGGAAGCGCGCCCCAGATTTAACGAACCTCTAACACGACTTAACGCGCCCTTAACTCCCCCCAAAATATACTATAGCCGTCATCATCGGAGGCTTAGAGTCCTCTCCCCTAATGCCTGCGCGAGGGTAAACGATGCGCCGTGCAGTTCTCGCCCTGCACGGCGCGATTTTTTGGTATACTCCATCGTATGACACGGCGCAAAACGACCTCGAACTTGA
>JAOAES010000151.1 GCA_026416655.1 Fimbriimonadales bacterium | reverse complement strand
CCTACTCACCATCGATGTCTCGCGCTGGTATCACGACTGGTATCGCTATCTGGTGGTCGAGGCGGCAGACGACACGCCCGCGCGGTTCGTCAACCCCCTAATGGAACGCGCTGACTACCCGTGGGTGGTGCTAGGACCGTTCGAGGGTGATACGGACGGCTACTTGCAGGCACGCAACGCCCGTACCGTACAGGAGATCCGACGCCATCCCAAAGTCGCCAGTTTCGACGCACTCCACACGGCGCGCGCTCCCGTCTTCGCGCTCACGAACCATCATGCCAAACCAACCGCCGAAACGCCGCGCGTGGAACACACTCACGGCTGTATCAACGCCATCGACGACTTCACGGTCATCTATCCGCCTCAGACGGGCGATGTGGAGATGCGCTTCGACTGGCAACGCGAAGTGTTCGGCTATGTGGAGCTGGAACTGGAGGCACCCCCAGGCGTCGTGATCGATTTCAACGGCTTCGAGTATGTAGACCCGATCTATCCTGATCGTGTGCAGTGGACTTGGGGGCTGAACAACACGTTTCGGTACATCACGCGGCGGGGCTGGCAACGGTTTTTCAGCGTGGTGAAGCGAGGTTTCCGATACGCCACGCTCACCCTCCGCTTCCCCGACGGCGCAACAGAACCCGTGCGCCTGCGCCGCGTCGCCTGCCTGCACAGCGTGTACCCTTACGAAAATCGCGGCGCGTTCGTCTGCTCCGAGCCGCTGCTGAACCAGATTTACGAGATGGCGCGCGAGACCGTGCGCCTCTGCAGCGAGGATACTTTTATCGACTGCCCCACCTACGAGCAGACCTTCTGGGTGGGCGACTCGCGCAACGAGGCATTGTTCGCCTACACGGGCTTCGGCGACTACGCGCTGGCGCGACGCTGCCTGATTCTGGCAGGCGAGTCGCTCAAGCAGTCGCCCCTTGTGGAAAGCCAAGTGCCCAGCGCGTGGCAGAATATTCTCACGGCGTGGTCGCTGCTGTGGGCAATCGCCTGCTACGAGCATTACCTGTTCACCGGCGATGAGGCGTTCGTGCGCGAAATCTTCCCCTATATCGCGCAGCAGAACCAGAACCTGCACGAGCGGTACCTCAACTCCGACGGCTTGCTGGAAATCAGCGCGTGGAATATGCTCGATTGGGCGCCGATGGACACGCCCGGCGAGGGCGTGGTGAGCCATCAGAACATGTGGCTGGTGCGCGTGTGGGACGACACGGCGAAACTGGCTGACCTGCTGGGCGAGGCGACGCTGGCGCAAACTTGGCGGCAGTGGGCGACCGACCTGCGCGCGGCGATTAACAAGCATCTCTGGAACGAGCCGAAACGCGCCTACACGGACTGCCTCAAGCGCGATGGCTCGCAAAGCCCCGTGTTCAGCATCCAGACGCAGGTGGTCGCGCTGCTATGCGATGTGCCCACGCCTGAGCGACGGGCGATTCTGGAGGGCTATCTCGGCAATCCGCCCGACGGCTTCGTGCGCATCGGCAGTCCGTTTATGACCGCCTTCCTGCTGGAGACGCTGTATAACCTCGACCGCCGCCAAGAGATACTGGGACGCATCCGTGAGGACTGGGGCTTCATGCTGGCGATGGGCGCGGTGACCTGCTGGGAGCAGTTCAAGGGCGAGCGTGTGCCCACGCCGTTGCAGGCGCACCGCACCGAGTTCTTCAC
>JAOAES010000081.1 GCA_026416655.1 Fimbriimonadales bacterium | reverse complement strand
GTGATGGTCACTGCCTCCGTATCGTCACCAAGACCAACATTGTTTTCGAACACATCGGACTGGGCACCCGTTACCTGTATCGTGTACGCGGGCCAGAAGCCGAAGCTCTCGTTGTTCGTACCGTCTTGAAAGTCGCGGCGGTTCCACTGCAGAGGAGTTTCAGCCATACCAATGCCAGCCAAGGAGTTGGTTTTGCGAATCTTGCCCTTGTTATCGCCCAGCACCACCTGGGCGCAGGTTGTCGCTACAAGCACACTCGTCAGACCCAGAGCAGTGATATATCGTACCATAGTAGCCTCCTTAAGGTTCGCGGGTTGCGAACTGTGGGGAGGGTACCTGTTTTTTATTTAAGGGGCGGTTAAAGGGAGAGTCAGGTACAATTCACGCTGCATGGCGAGCCTGCATAGCGTTGGGCGCACGATTCGCGTCTTTCTGGAAGCGATTAAGTTCGAGCATACGATATTCGCCCTGCCGTTTGCCTTGCTGAGCCTGCTTTATGCGGCGGAGGGTGTCCCTTCGGCGCGGGTGGTGGGCTGGATTCTGGTTGCGATGGTCGCGGCGCGCACGGCGGCGATGGCGTTCAATCGGATTGCCGATAGGGATATCGACGCGCTCAATCCGCGCACGCGCACGCGCGCTCTGCCTGCGGGCTTGCTCACAACGCGCCAGATGAGCGTCGCGATGGTGGGAGCGATTCTGCTGTTTCTGTACGCGGCGTGGCAGCTGAACTGGGTCTGTTTCGCGCTCGCGCCCGTAGCGCTGGGGGTCATCCTGGGCTACTCTTACTCCAAGCGGTTCACGCCGCTCTCGCATTACTGGTTGGGGCTATCGCTGGGGATTGCGCCAAGCGCGGTCTGGATTGCGGTGCGCGGCACGCTGGAGCCTGCGCCTGTGTGGCTCACGCTGGGCGTCGCGCTGTGGGTGGCGGGATTCGACATCCTGTATAGCCTGCAGGACGAGGCGTTTGACCGACAGCACGGCTTACGTAGCCTTCCCCAGACGCTGGGCGCGACAGGGGCAATCAGGATTTCCCGGGTCTCACACGCGCTGTGCATCGTTGCCCTGACGATAGGGGGGCTTGCGCTGGGGGCGGGCGTATGGTATTATGCGGGCGTCGGTTTCGCCGCGCTGATGCTCGCTTATGAGCAGTCGCTGGTGAAGCCGAACGACCTGAGCCGCCTGAATCTCGCGTTCTTCACGCTAAACGGCTATGTGAGCATCGGGCTATTTCTCTTTGCGCTGTTAGACAGGGTGTTTTAAAATGCGTTTTCGGATTGGCAGTGTCCCGTACATCAACGCCGCGCCGCTGGTGCGCTGGTTGGAGACCGACGCTGGCATGCGTTATGCGGAGGTGGTCTACGCCTCGCCGTCGGAGCTGGCGCGCGGGCTGGAACAAGGGGCGCTCGATGCCGCGCTGGTCTCGTCGGTGGAGCATTTTCGCCGTCCCGAGACGCGCTTCGTACAGGGGTTGGCAATCGCCTCGCGTCGGGAGGTATTGAGCGTGCGCCTGTTCAGTAAGACGCCGATAGGTCAGATACGCGCCGTCGCGCTGGACACAAGTTCGCTTACCTCCGCTGCGCTGACGCGCATCCTGCTGGAGCGGGTTTACGGCGTTCGCCCCGACTATCGCCCTGCCGCGCCTGATTTGAACGCGATGTTACAGGTCGCCGACGCGGCGTTGCTGATTGGCGATCTCGGGATGACGGCGCAGCACGCAGCGGCGGCGGAGATTTTAGACCTTGGCGCGGCGTGGCATGCGTGGACGGGGCTGCCATTCGTATGGGCAGTGTGGCTGATGAACGCGGATGCGCCCACCGAGCCGCTCACTGACCTGCTCCACACCGCTTATCGATGGGGCGACGCGCACTTAGATTCGCTCATTGAATCGGAGTCGGCGCGAACCGGGATTCCGATAGCGCTGTGCCGCCGCTACCTGCGCGAGGTGATGGTCTACGACATCGACGCGTCCTTTCTACAGGGGCTGGAGCGGTTCCGTGAGGAATATCGCCGCGCTTTCGAGTGAAAACAACCGCTACTCGCTAAATATCCCCGCATTTTTTCCGATAATCCCTGTAGCATGTCTGCACGCTTCGCTAACACTGAGTCAATTAAGACGACTTAAAGTATCAGCGAAAGCGTGTCACGAAAACGGAGGGATTCTATGCAGAAGCACAGGATACTGAGTGGAGCGCTGGTGTGGCTCCCTGTTACGGTCGCTTCTTTGTCGGTGTTAGTCGCGCTGAGCGGTTGTGGCGGCGCATCGTTCAGTCTCCCCGAAACCCAGCAACAGCATTTAGGCGGCGTGGTCGGGATGAGCAACCTGTTCAACCAGTTCAACCCCGATAACGACAATCTGAACCCGCCTTCGAACCAGCAACAGAACTGCCCGCAGGTCAATACAATCTCCGCCGGCATTTATGAACTGGATTACGGCAACGGCTGCCAACCCTACCCCGGCGCGCCGACCCATTCGGGCAAGATTATTATCGCCCAAGACCCCACCGGCGCGAACTTCGAGATTAACTTCCAGAACTTCAACGGCGGCGGTGGTTTCGTCCTGAACGGCAGCATCGCTTACTCTCTGAACCCGACGAACGGTACGTACACCATCTCGATGAACATCACCCAGACCCCTGCGTCGGGAACGCTCCAAACCTGTAGCGTGCAGTTCCAGTTCAACGGAACCTACACGCCGAACAACAACGGAGGCTACACGCTGAACGGGCAAGGCATGCAGACCACCACTGTCGGCAACAACTCGATCAGCTACCAGATTACCTACAACAATGTCTCCACCAGCAGCGGTTGCAACTATCCGACCAGCGGCACGACCACGGTGCAGCAGCTGGTTCCGACCGGCGCGCCGCTCGGACCGGCGACCACCATCAATTACAACACCGGGCAGTGCGGTATCGTGCAGGTAAGCTCTGGCGGCAACACCTTCACGGTGAACCTCGCGAACTTCAACGCGCCGAACCCCTGTCAGGGCGCGCCGCGTATCTAACTCGATTACGCCCTCACCCCCAGCCCCTCTCCCGCACGCGGGAGAGAGGGCAAGGGGGTGAGGGCAAATTTCCCCTGAAGAGGCGGTCTATTTCGCGCGTTCACTCAGCCCCACATTAATCTCGATATCCCCCATCTCGGTCTGCAGCGGCACGACGAGCGTCGGGATTTCGAGGGTGCTGATGCGCACATTTGTTCCCCGAATCAGGCTGGGCGGCGAGAGGTTGCATTGAATGCCCCGCGCGGCGAGTTCGGTCAGCGCCGCGCCCGAGATCATATTACCCAACTCGGCAATTGCGCTCGCCGCAAGCTCGTCGAAGGTGCGAATGGTCGTGCCCAGCATCTTGGAGGCGATTTTATCGGCGGTGAAGATGGACATGCCGATAATAATCTGCCCTTCCAGCTGCCCCGTGACGCCCAGCACGATGTTGCACTGTTGCGAGGTGAACATCCCCCTACGTGCGCTGAGCTGCCCCTTCTGGGGTGTGACCCCCAGCATCATCTGGAACACGTTCACCGCCGCACTGATGAACGGGTTGATGTATTCCGCTTTCACTCTCGCTCGCCTCCTTACGCGATCTTCTGCACGGCTTCCAGAATACGCTCTGGTTGGAAGGGTTTGACGATGAAGTCCTTCGCACCCGCCTGAATTGCCTCGACAACGATCTGCTTCTGTCCCATTGCGGTACACATCACGACCTTCGCGCTGTCTCTTATACACATCTGACGCTGCCGACGAG
>JAOAES010000078.1 GCA_026416655.1 Fimbriimonadales bacterium | reverse complement strand
AGATGTGTATAAGAGACAGGTCCAGACTCAGCGAATCCTGCGAATAGCCGACAAGCGCAGCGCACAATAAGCAGGTGAAAACGCTCGGTTTCATCACTGGGGGAGTTCGACGAAAGGGGGCAGGTTCCTGTTCAGTGCCTAAGGGTATACTCTATTGCAGAGGCATTGAAGACAACGCGCTACTTTCGGGAACAGGTTTTACGCAAACGTCCGTACATCCAGATAAGGTGGTGCGAGCAGATTGTACGGAACCCGCTTCACAAGGAGGTACAGCCTGACGGGCGCATACGCTTCTGGGGGTATGTACCTGAGCTGGGGCGTTACCTGCGCGTTGTCACTCTGAGCGATGGGGAAACCATTCACAACGCCTTCCCCGACCGAAACTTCAAACATGGGGGCAACTAATGCGACTGTTTTACTATCCCGAAACGGACAGCCTGTACATCGAGCTGAGCGAGCGCGCCAGTGCGGATTCGGTCGAGACCGCGCCGGGCGTGGTCATCGATCTGGACGAGCAGGGCGACATCGTGGGCATCGACATCGACCGCGCCAGCGAACGGCTTTCGCTGGACAGGTTGGAGCTGAAAGACCTGCCCTTCCGCTCGCTGGTTGCGCAGCAGACCCTGCCGTGAGCTGGCGGGTACACTTTACTTGTGCGAATCCCAACCTGGCTGAAGATTGCGGCGGGCGCGGGCGCGGCGATTGCGGGCGCGAACTGGTTCCTGCGCAAGGTCTGGTTCTATCGAGACCCGTTGCGCATCCCGCCGCCTGACCCGAACCTGATACTCGCCCCGTGCGACGGCAAGGTGGTCTACATTCGCCCCGTGAGCGCGGACGGAACCGTGTTCGCCGAGAAACTCGGACGCCCTATCCCTATCACCGAAATCACCCGCGCCGAGTGGGAGGGCGCATCCCCCGAAGGCTGGCTCATCGGAATCTACATGAGTCCACTCGATGTGCATTACAACTACGCGCCGATTGCGGGCGCGGTGCGCAGGATTGTCTACACGCCCGCCCGCGCAAACCTGCCGATGGTGGACTTGTGGGAGTATGTGAGCATGGCGTGGCTGCGCCGCGCCGTCGACCTGCTGGGCAAACGGTATCATCTGGAGAACGAGCGGCAGACTGTGTTCATCGAGAACGAGCGCGTGCGCATCGCGATGGTCGAAATCGCCGATAAGTTCGTCAATAAAATCACGACCTATGTGCAGGAAGGGCAGTGTGTGAAGCCGGCGCAGAAAATCTCGTTCATCGAGCGGGGCAGTCAGGTGGATTTGCTCATCTTCACGCGCGCGGTGGAGATTCTCACGCACACAGGGGCGCAGGTCTATGGCGGACAGACGCCCGTGGCACGACTGATGCACTGACACGGGAGGTACACGATGCGATTACGACGAGGGAACCCTGCTGATTTCATCGGTCAAGCGGAAAGTATCATCGCGGAGATGATTCTCACCCAAGCCGAAACGGATTTACGGGAGGCGCGGCGGGCGCAGAAACAGAATCGCCCTGAAGGCTATGTGCAAGAGGCAAAAATTCTTTTCGCGCTCGGTCGTCCTCAGGAGGCTCTTGAGGCGTTGCAGCGCGGCACACGGCGCATGCCCCACATATGGATGCTATGGTGCGAGCTGGGCGACCTCCTTGACGAGATGGGGCGCGTCGATGAGGCTGTTAATGCGTACAATCGCGCAATGCACTGCCCCGACGCGCCTGTAGAGGAGATTCTCTACGCGAAACTGACGACGCTGATCCACCACAGGCGTCTGGACGAAGCGATGCTCATCTTCCCCCTTGCTGAAGCCCATCTCGAAATGCTTGTCGCCCCTGCCCGACGCAATGAATGGTTCGACTTAGCAAAAGCCCATATCTTTATTCTGAAAGGCGACTACGACTCGGCGCGTGTGTTGCTGGATGCACTGGAGACGGCGGTGGAGCAGTATCCCGCTGAAGACAAGGACTCGCTCCACAGCGCGGTGCTGACCGAGCGGGCGCGTCTCCTCTGGCTTGAGAAGGGCGATCGCGCCGCCGCGGAACAGTATGCCTATCGCGCCTACTACCTGGAACGCCTCGCGCCGCACGCTTTGCAACTGCTCTACGATATGCGCCGGGACGACCCATGCACCCCCAAAAACATCTACGAGGTGCAGGTCTCCAGCGTCATCGTGCGCGACGGTGTGAGAGACTTTCGGCTCACGGACTACCTCGTAGTGGCGGAAAATGGGAAGCAGGCTAAGGAAATGGTGCGTCCCTTCGAAGCCGACGCGGAGACAGTGCATATCTTCCAGCCTCGCATCAGGTGGACGATTAAGGAGTTTCGGGAGACCGTGCGCGATGTACCCCTCCACTGCGGCGTAATCGCAGCGCGTGAGGGCGACGGACTGATGCGCCTGCTTTCCCACGCCCCTAACCTCCCACCGCTCTTTTAGCGTACCAGAGTTCGATGGCGAGCATGTTTACACCCGTTCGAGCAGTTGGTTTCGATTTAGACGACACGCTGTGCGTCTATATGCCCGTCGCGGTGCAAGCGCGTCGACAGATGCTGGAAAAGCACATCGCCCCGCGCGTGAACCTGCCTGTGGAAGTCCTCGACCAGCACTATCGCCGCGCGTTCCAGAGCATGCTGGAAGAGATTCACTCCGAACGCTGGTATCCGC
>JAOAES010000323.1 GCA_026416655.1 Fimbriimonadales bacterium | reverse complement strand
GGGTGTACTCGGTGCGTTTCAAGTACGCTTCTTGTTAGGGCGAAAGGGTGATGGGTTTGCGTGGTCGTGCCATAGGGGAGTTATTCCATATTTCGGGGGCGATTTCACATTTGAGGGACTTATTATAGACGACATAGATGCTCTTGCTATAGAGGCTTGCCCAGCCCCTGTGTGGGGGGCGATTGTGGGCGAGGCGATTTAGGCTCGCCCTTGAAGTTTCCTGCAGAATAGCCGCGTTGGGTCGCCTGCCTTCAAGCTGTCAAATCAGCAGGAATCTTTAGAGGGAGGTGGAATAACCACTTCGTATGGATTGGGCAGCGTCTGTGCTGCAAAGCGCTGCATCGGGGGTGGGCACGGAAGCCCTGACGAACCTGATCCGCAAGGTGGCGGAGCTGGACGGAGCGTGGAACGCGCTTGTGTTGAAAACCGAGCGCAAGCCGCCTTATGTGGTGGCGCACGCCCCGCGCGAGCTGCATCCGCGCCTCCCCACTGCAATGTCTTTTGAAAACGGCGCACCGCGTTGGTTCCACGCCGAAGGCTGGGCATGGCTGATTACGCCCCTGCCCGTGCCCGAACTGTTCTATGTGTTGCGCGTCCCGCCAGAACAGCAGGAACGCTCCGAATGGCAAATCGCGGCGCATCTGGCGGCGCTGTTGGGGCAACACGAGAAGTTCCATCGCGAAATCGACGCGCTCAAACGGCTCTCCAAGCAGCGTCTGACCGCGCTCGGCACGCTGTATGAGACCGCCGTCGCCAGCGAGACGGGCGGGCTGGAACAGTTTCTGAAGCTGGCGACCCGCCGCGCCGCGCAGGCGATGGAAGCGCAAGCCTGCACGCTCATGCTGCTCGATGAGTCGACCCAGACGCTCTCCATCGCCGCCAGCTACGGACTGCCCGACAAGCTGGTGGAGGAAACCTGCGTACCGCTTGGGGAAGGTGTAGCGGGCAAGGTCGCGCTCACGGGTGAGCCGATGCTGCTGACCGACCTGCAGGAGGAGCCGAGCCTGCGCCACCTACCCCGCCGCCCCGAAATCAGCGGTTCAATCTGCGTGCCCCTGCGCAACCACGAGAACAAGGTTATCGGCGTCCTTTCCATCCGCCGCTTGCGCCCCGCGCCGCCGTTCACGCAAGAAGACCTGCGCCTGTTCGCCGTCTTCGCGAACCAGATTGCCTCCGCGCTGGAGAACGCGCGCCTGTACCGCCAGCTCAACCAGAACCTGCACCGCCTCGCTACACTGGTCGAATTGACGCAGCTGGTGACGGCTGTGCTGGATATCGACACGCTGCTGCAGACGGTGGCGCGCCTGATTAGCGAGACGGTCGGCTTCTCACGGTGCGCGATTTTCCTGTCGGGCGAGTCGTCGCGCGTCTATCTGCCGCGCCTGATTCAGGGCTACCGCCCCGAAATGTTCCCCACGCGCGGCTTCCGCAAGGGACAGGGCGTCATCGGCATCGTCGCGAAGATGCGGCTCCCCCTGGTTATCACCGACGCCCAGCATGAGGTGCAGCCCATGCGCGGATTCGGGCGCACGCTCGGCTCGAACTACTACTGCGCCCTGCCGATTGTGGTGCATGGCAGCTGTATCGGCGTCGTGTTGGCGGACAATCAGAACGAGCCGTTCACCTCCGAGCAGGTGGATCTTCTGAGCGCGTTCGTGAATCAGGCGGGCATCGCCATCGAGAACGCGCGCCTCTATCAGGAGATGGAGCGTCGTTATCGCGAGATTCAGAGCCTCGCGGCGTTTCGGAACAACATCCTGCGCAGCCTGAGTTCAGGCATGTTCACCGTCGATGAGACAGGGCGGATTACCACATGGAATCGCGCAGCCCAGCAGATTCTCGGCTTTTCGGGGCGCGAGAGCGTCGGTCGGCACTTCCGCAAGGTGCTGGGGCAGGCGCGCTGTCCCATCATGGGCACAGCGTGCAACGACCTGCAGAATGCCATCGAACAGGTGTTGCAGGGGGGCGGTACACGCCATCTCTACAAGATTCCCGCTCATACGAACGGTGAGACACGCATTCTGAACTGCTCTATCTCGCCGTTGCTCACCCACAATCGGCAGACTCAAGGTGCGGTCGTGCTGTTTGAAGACATCACGGAGTACCTGCGGCTGGAAGCACGCCTGAGCGAGATGGAACGGCTCGCTGCTGTTGGGCAGATGACCGCCACGATTGCGCACGAGATACGCAACCCGCTCACTGCCCTGCGCGGCGCAGTCGAGCTGATGCAGCAAGAAGAGCCGCTGCCCGACTCGGTCAATATGTATGTGGAGGTCATCCAACAAGAGGCGCAACGCCTGACTGAAATCGCCGAAGAGTTCTTGGAGTTCGCTAAACCGTTCCACCTGCAACGCCGCCAGACGCCGGTCAAGCCCTTGCTCCAGCGGGTGCTGACGGTGCAGGAGCCGTACCTCAAGGCGACCGGTGTGAAGGCAATCCTGGAGACCCCCGACGACCTCGAAGCCGAGATCGACGCAGGGCGCATCGAGCAGGCAATCCGGAACTTGATTCAGAACGCCGTACACGCCATGCCCGACGGCGGGCAGATTACCCTGCGCGCTTTCGACGCTGGCGACTGGGTGGCAATCTCCGTGCAGGACACCGGCAGCGGCGTGCCCCCCGAAATTCGCGAGAAAATCTTCACCCCTTTCTACACCACGCGCACGCGGGGAACCGGACTGGGGCTAAGTATCGTCAAAAAGATTGTGGAGGGACATGGCGGCAGGACGACTCTGGAATGTCCCCCTGAAGGAGGCTCCATCTTTACACTGTGGCTGCCGAAAATTGAACATACGATGCGCGATTCCTTGCCGCGCTGACGATGACATAGGTTTATGCTTTGACTACAAATGTCATCGCTAACGCTGCAGGGAATCCCAAAACCGTTCACGGGCGCATGCTGCGCTGCGTATAGACTGCGGAGACGGTATGGCGCACACGATCCTGATTGTAGACGACGAACTGAATATTCGGCGAGTGCTGGAACGCGCCTTCGCCAAAGAGGGCTATCAGGTACAGACGGCGGAGGGCGGACATCAGGCGCTGCGCCTGCTTGAGGAAACGCCCTGCGACCTGATGCTAACCGATGTGGTAATGCCCGACATGACGGGGCTGGAGCTGCTCAAACGCGCGCGCCAGAAATATCCGAGCATGCAAGTTGTCTTGATGACCGCCTACGGCACGATCCCGACCGCTGTGGAGGCGATGCGCGCGGGCGCGTTCGACTTTCTGACCAAGCCGCTCGATATGGAGGTGCTGCGCAAGGTAGTGCGCAACGCGCTACGCGAGCCAGCGACCGCCGCCAAGACCGCCCCGCGCAAAAGCGTCAAACGCAAACAGGTGGAGTTCATCGGCGAAAGCCCCGCGATTAAGCAGGTTCTGGAAACCGTGGAGCGCGTGGCGGACACCCGCACGACGGTTCTCATCACGGGCGAAAGCGGCACGGGCAAGGAACTCATCGCCCGCATGCTCCACGAGCGCAGCCACCGCGCCAGCAAACCATTCGTGGCGGTCTCCTGCGCCGCGATTCCCGAAACGCTGCTGGAGGTGGAGCTGTTCGGCGCGGTCAAAGGCGCGTATACCGGCGCAGACGCCGACCGAATCGGCAAGTTCGAAGCGGCGGACGGCGGCACGCTGTTCCTGGACGAAATCGGCGACATCCCGCCCCTGATTCAAGTCAAACTGCTGCGTGTGCTGCAGGAGCGTGAAATCGAACGGCTTGGCAGCAACACCCCCATCCCCATCGATGTGCGCCTCGTGGCGGCGACGAACCGCAACCTGCAGGAAGCCTTCGACGCAGGAACCTTCCGTAGCGCCCTGTTCTACCGCTTGCAGGTAGTGCATATCCATCTCCCGCCCCTGCGCGAGCGACGCGAGGACATCCCCTTGCTGGCGAACCACTTTCTCAAAAAGTTCGCCGAGGAGAACGGGCGCGCCCTGCGCGAGATTAGCCCCGAAGCGATGCACATTC
>JAOAES010000269.1 GCA_026416655.1 Fimbriimonadales bacterium | reverse complement strand
ATAATGCGCCGTTTCGCCTCGTGAATCGCCTCGTGGGGGAGCGAATCGTAGTTCAGTTCGGTTGCATAGCGTGCTAAGCGTTCTGCTAAGGTCATTTTTTGCCTCCCTAATAAAGATTCGCCGCGCGGGGACGGCGTGCGTGTATTATACCGAGCGGGCAGGATGGATGGGTTGGTCGTTCGGAATGTAGGCTTGGGGGCTTCTTATGTCTCTCAAACGTTATGGCGTTCCTCTTCACGTACGGATGCGAGGAGCATCTGACAGGCATGATGTAGGGGCACGCCCCCGTGCGTGCCCTGAAACCAATGCTCCCAATACAGCTGCTTCACTTGGAGACGACTTAATCTTGGAGAAACTTATGACTCTTCTGCGCCGCATCTCTACACATATGCGCTGGGTCTCGACGCAAATGGGTCGCACCGTGACACAGATGTGTCGCGTCTCGACACCTATGCGCCGCAACTCGACACAGATGCGCCGCGGCGTGACACAAATGGGTCGCGACGCGGCGCAGAGGGGGCATACGCTGACACAGAAAGGGTAAACCCCGCCTAAGGTGGCGCATGTTAGAACGCGAAGAGAGCCTCTCCCAGGCAACTCATCGAAAATCGATGTATAATAGAAATACCCTTACATCACGCTTTACTAAGGAGGTAAATTGCGATGCAAGCGGGATTGAAGTATTACTGGGGGCTGAGCCTTGCGTTTGGCTTAGTTACATACGGGAATACACAAAGCCTCACCTGGCTGGGCGTGCCTTCGGGCAACTCCAGCGTCGCGACGACCGTGAGCGACGACGGCAAAATCGTCGTGGGACGCTCGGGCGATATCCTGAGCGGCTCGCCGAATGTCCCTGTCTACCTGTGGAACCTACACACGAACACCACAACCCCGCTGACCAGCGTCGGGGGCACAGCGTTTGGACTGACGCCCAACGGCGCGAAGGTCGCGGGAATGGACGGCTACCAGGCTTTTATATGGACGCCCAGCGGCGGCAGGGTCATCTTGCCCGGTATGGGGGGATACCACTGGGCAATCTGCCTCACCCCTGACGGCGCACTGGCAGGCGGAGGCGCCTACGTAGGCGGACCGCCGAACTATCCTGCCCTGTGGGATGTGGCTTCCACCCCCCCTCAGCTGCTACGGGTCTATAACAATCGAGGCTACAGCGGCGAGATATGGGACTTGTCCGACGACGCGAGCGTCGCGCTCTGCTTCACGGTAAGCGACACCTATCGCGCTCGCATTTGGCGGATGAACGGTCTGAATATACAGCAAGATATTACGCTGCCGCCGTTTGGTTCGGACCCGTATACGCTGGGGTACCGTCTCTCGTCCGACGGCTCAGTAGCTGTGGGCATCTCGGGACAGATTTCCAACATGTGGGTAGGAGTTGGCAGCAATTACCGCCCGGCGATGTGGCGCGCTGCGAACAACTGGCAGGTGGAGCCGCTGGCGACGCTGGGGGGCGTGCGCGGCGTGGCGTGGGATGTGAACGCGGGCGTGATTGTGGGCTTCTGCAGCACGCCCAGTGACGAGAACCGCGCCGTGCGCTGGCAACTCAACGCCGCCGCCACGCAGGTGGAAGACCTGAATGTGGCATACGCCAGCCTGCTAACGAACGGCTCGCGCCTGCGGATTGCCTACGGGATAAGCCGCAATGGGCGTTTTATCGTCGGCTCCGGGTATAACGCCGCCACAGGACGCACCGAGGCGTTCCTGCTGGACACGCAAAGCTGCACGCCGCGCGACGGCGACGCCGACGCCAACGGCTGCGTGGACGATGCCGACTTGCTGACCGTGCTGTTCAACTTCGGACAGACGGGGCAGAACTCTGCCGACCTGAACTGCGACTCGGTAGTCGACGACGCCGACTTGCTGATCGTGCTGTTCAACTTCGGGCAGGGATGTTAGGCACTCCGCTCCGGACTTCCCTCTCCCACGCGGTGAAAGAAGCGCATAGGCTGAGAGAAGTCTGTTGGGTGCGGCTGAAGCTGCTCTTGGCAGACTAAGCCGATATGCGTCGGCTATAGCCTGCGCAGATGGGCTTCGTTTGCACAGCAACGGCTTCAGCCGTCTATTCTTAAACGCTAACCGCCTTTCAGGAAATTGTTTAAAATCTGCATCCCTGCCTCGCTGAGAATCGATTCAGGATGGAACTGCACGCCTTCGATAGGATACCGCTTGTGTCGCACGCCCATGATTTCGCCGTCGTCCTCACTTTCGGCAGTGATTTCGAGGCATTCGGGAACTGTGGTACGCTCGATTACCAGTGAATGATAGCGAATCGCGCGCAGGGGATTGGGCGTCCCGTGAAACACGCCCGCGTTGATGTGACGTACCAGCGATTCCTTCCCGTGCATTGGGCGTTTGGCGCGGACGATGTTTCCCCCGAACGCCGCGCCGATTGCCTGATGTCCCAAGCACACGCCCAGGATCGGAACCTTCCCTGCCGCCGCCTGAATCAGCGGTATGCTGATGCCCGCTTCGTGGGGCGTGCACGGACCGGGCGAAATCAGAATGCGGTCGGGCTGGAGCGCAAGGGCTTGTTCAACGCTGAGTTCATCGTTGCGCACAACGGTCAGCTCCGCGCCTAACTCGCCGAGGTACTGCACCAGGTTATAGGTAAAGCTGTCGTAGTTATCGATAACCAGCACTCGCATAGTCTTTCTCGTGGCTTGGGCGTCCCGCCCAAGCAGGTCTCGTCGGCGGGACGCCGACGCTACGAATAGAGTGTGCGCGTCAGGATGTCGCTCAACGCTTGCGCCGCGCGCTGGACAGTGGGCAAGGCGTGGTCGTAATCCATACGCACCGGTCCCATCAGTCCAATCACACCGGCGGGGCGCGTTCCGACGTAGTAGCGTGCGCTAATCAGCGCGCAGCAGTGCAATGCTTCGAGGGCGTTCTCCTCGCCAATCGTGACCCGCACGTCGTCGCCGCTCCGTTTCTGAAGCAGGCGATAGAGCGGCTTCCGCTCTTCCAGCACGCGCAGCACCGCCTCCAGCTGATGCACTTCGCGCTGGAACTCCGGCTGTTGCAGCAGGTAGACCATCCCTTCAAAGAGCAGCTCGCCTTCAGTGGCGTCCTGCGCCTGCTGCTGAACCGTGCGCAGGAGCACCATGAGCGTCTCGCGCTCAGCAGGCGACTCCATCGCTGGCGATTGCTCCGCGTCTAAGCTCAGCACATCGCGCACGGTACGCCCTTCCACCATCGAGCTGAGAATGCCCTGAATGCGGTTCAGGGCGCGTTGCGAGGGCGCGTGCGCAAGGTCAACCAGTCGATTGTCCACCGCGCCGTGTTCCAGAATCACTACCGACAGCACGCGGCGCGGATTGCAGGGCGTGATAATGCAGCGGAGGATGCGGATCGTTTCATCCCGTGCGGTGGCAGCGAACGCGCTGTAGTGCGCCGCCCGCGCAAGCACCTGCAAAGTCGCCTCCAGCAGCTCGGTCAGGCTCTCGCCCGGCTCTGGCAGGCGTTTGAGATAGCTTTCGATGCGCAACGGCGCGGCGCGCCCGACAAGGTGTTCCACATAGTAGCGATACCCACGCGTGGTGGGCACTCGCCCCGCGCTGGTGTGGGGCTGAATCAGATAACCATACTCGGTCATGACCGCCATCTCGTTGCGCACAGTGGCGGGCTTGATTCCCAGCGCGTAGCGCTCTACAATCGCCTGCGAGCCGACTGGTTCACTCGTGCGGATATGCTCACGCGCCACCGCTCGCAAAATAGCGGCTTTGCGCGCGTCCAGCAACCCCGTGTTGGAAGCGATCGGTCTCCCCATAGACAGTCGCCCGCCTAATTGTACCACAAGCGACTGCGGAGCCTGCGCCATGTTCAGAGATGCGTTGGGAGCCTGCTGTAATCGGCAGCTTTCCAAAAATCGGCAGGAATGTACCTGAATTGCCATAATAATCTATCAAGGAGCGGAGATACTCATGCCCGAACCGACGCCACAGCCTCTGCAGCAAGAGTTAGAAAAGTTACGCAGGCGTGTTGCGGAGCTGGAACATGCCCTCGAGGTGCAAGAGTGGGGGGGACAGTTGTTCTACGAGAGCAATATCCCCCAGCTGTTGCTTGACTTTGAGACGGGGGCGGTGCTGGCAGCGAATGCAGCGGCGAGGCGATTCTATGGCGAATCGACGTTGCGTGAGGCGCATGTAAACCATCTTTGTGCCGAGCACCTCGATTGGGTTACCGAACTCAAACCCGTCATCGCTCAGCAGCGCTACGGCATGCGCGTCTCGCAGCAACACACTGAGCATGGCGTGCGCACCGTCGAGGCGCACTTCGTTCTGGTGAGCTTGCGCGGGCGGACGGTGGTTCACCTGATTGCTTTCGACATCACCGATCGGCTCCGCGCCCAAGAGGAGTTGCAACGCGCTTACCGACTGGAAAGTATCGGACGGCTGGCGGGGGGCATCGCGCACGACTTCAACAACGTGCTGACGGCGATTGTCGGGTTTGCGGAACTGGCACAGGCGCGCGTGGAGGACGAGACCGCACGACGCTATCTGGAGGGGATTCTCGCGGCGGCGGAGAAAGCGGCGAATCTCAACAGGCAACTCCTTGCCTACGCCCGCCGACAGGTGGTGCAACTCAGCCCCATCGATCTTGGCATGTGGCTCCAGAATACGTTGGAGATTCTACGCCGCGTGCTGCCTGAAAACATTCGCCTGGAAACGCAGGTGGAGCCAGAGATAGGGACGATTCAGGGCGATCCGAACCTGTTGCTCCAAATCTTGTTGAACCTGGTGGTGAACGCGCGCGATGCGATGCCCAGCGGCGGCACGCTTACCATCAGCTTGCGAAACAAAACCCTGCGTCGCGCTACAGAAAGCATCCCTAAGGGAAACTATGTCACGCTCACCGTTGCAGACACGGGCGTGGGCATCGCGCCTGAAGCGTTACCGTACATCTTTGAACCCTTCTACACGACCAAGCCGCAGGGACAGGGCACAGGCTTGGGACTGGCAGCGGTACAGGGCGCGGTACAGCAGCTGAGTGGATACATCGAGGTGCAATCGGAACTTGGCAAGGGAACTCGTTTCACGGTCTATTTCCCGCGCCTGACTCCTCCCACGCCACATCCGCAAACTGAAAATACTCAGGCGGAATAGCCGCGAGCGTGCCGTCGGTGTAGAACGGCGGGATAAGCCCCTCCCGCTCCAGAAGTAACAGGTCGCGATTAACAGGCGGATAGGTGGTCGGCTCGAAACGTTCCGCAATCATATCGGGCGCGTTGAAGCCCAGATGCAGCAGCCCATATAAGCCGATATAGCTCCACACACCTGCTCGGGCGAGCCGGCGCACGGTCTGCGGGCGGCGACGCAAGCCCCACTCGATCACCACTAACGGCGCCGCCACAAGCAACAGCTTCACCGCTACAAACGCCCCTATCCCATAGCCGAGATAGTGGCGCATCAGGGGATTCGCCTCGTCCGCAAGCCCACGCGATAACAGCCACAAAGTCAACCCCAAATCTGCCATGCACAGCGCGACAATTGCCCAGCTTTCGACGCTGATGAAACCCCAAATTCGTCGCATCGTTCGCTCCTTCACGGAACCGACTGCACGGTTCTATATCCATTTTCGGCAGGAAGTATGGTATCCTTAAGGTGTCCCCTGCGCTGTCGCGTGGACGCTCAAAGCAGAGCCATTCGCTGGAGGAACAGAACGATGTCGATGCACACCGATTGGACGACCGAATCGAACAATTTAGAGATTGACAACCTTTTAGGGCAAGCAAAACCTTTATATCATAACCTTTCTGTAGCGAGTTTAGTAGAGCAGGCAATTATCAACGGAGAAGCGCAGCTGGCTTCGAACGGCGCGTTGGTAGCGCGCACGGGGCAATACACGGGACGTTCCCCCAAAGACAAGTTCGTGGTTCGACGCGCGGAATACGAGTCGCTCATCCACTGGGGCGCAGTGAACCAGCCGATGACGCCCGAAGTGTTTGACCGCCTGCTCCTGCGAGTTTCGGCGTATCTGGCGAATCGACCGCTCTATGTGCAGGACTGTTTCGCGGGCGCGGACCCGCGCTATCGGCTTGGTGTGCGCGTGATTACCGAACAGGCGTGGCATAATCTGTTCGCAAAGCAGCTCTTCATTCGCCCCACGCGCGAGGAGCTGCTCGACTTTCGTCCGAACTTTACCGTATTGCACGCGCCCGGCTTCAAAACCGACCCCACTGTTGACGGTGTGCGCAGTGAGGTGGTCGTCGCGCTCGATTTCACGCGGCGTATCGTGCTGATTGCGGGCACGGCATATGCGGGGGAGATTAAAAAGTCGATTTTCACAGTGATGAACTTCCTGTTGCCGTTGCAGGGCGTGTTCCCGATGCACTGTTCGGCGAATGTGGGCGCGGCGGGCGATGTCGCGCTCTTTTTCGGACTGAGCGGCACAGGCAAGACCTCGCTCTCTGCTGACCCCGAACGCCGTCTGATTGGCGACGACGAACACGGCTGGAGCGACACGGGCGTGTTCAACTTTGAAGGCGGCTGCTATGCGAAGTGCATTAACCTCTCGCGCGAGCATGAACCGCAAATCTGGAACGCGATACGGTTCGGCAGCGTGGTGGAGAATGTGGTGGTAGACCCCGACACGCGCGAGCCGGATTACTCGGACGCCTCCATCACCGAGAACACGCGCGCGGCGTATCCGGTGGACTTTATCGACGGCGCGGTGCTGCCCAGCATTGGGGGACATCCGAAGCATCTGTTCTTCCTCGCGGCGGATGCGTTCGGCGTGCTGCCCCCCATCAGCCGCCTGACTGTGGAGCAGGCGATGGACATGTTCCTGCTGGGCTACACGGCGAAAGTGGCGGGCACGGAGCGGGGCGTGACGGATCCCGAAGCGACTTTCAGCGCGTGTTTCGGCGCGCCGTTTTTGCCGATGTGTCCCGCGCGCTACGGCGAGATGTTGGCGGACAAGCTCAACCAGCACGATGCGCAGGCGTGGCTGGTCAATACGGGCTGGACGGGCGGCGCGTATGGCGTGGGACACCGAATCCCCATCCGCTACACCCGCGCGATGATTCGCGCTGCGCTGAGCGGCGCGCTGGAGCAGGTTAGCTATCGCACTGACCCGATTTTCGGGCTGGAGACGCCCGTTTCCGTGCCCGATGTGCCCGACGAGCTGCTGACTCCGCGCGAGACCTGGCAGGACAAGACCGCTTATGAGGCGCAGGCGCGCCAGCTCGCCGAGCGGATGCAACAGCAACTGAAGCAGGTGCGCGGCTAAAGCGCGGAGCGGCGCGCTCGCTGACGCCTCGTCTGCCCACGCCTAATCCAGCGGATAGTACAGATGGAAATGGTGTACGGGGCCCTGCCCTGCGCCGAAGGCACGCGCCGGGCGCGACGCAGGGGTGAGGTAGTCCTTCGCACGGGCGATGGCGTCGAACGGCGCATAGCCCTTCGCCAGGTACGCCGCAATCGCCGCCGAGAAGGTGCAGCCCGTGCCGTGCGTGTGGGGCGTGTCGATATGCTCCGCGGGCAGCCAGCGCGTCGTAGAGCCATCGTACACCAAGTCGTCGGCGCAGTCGGCGAG
>JAOAES010000178.1 GCA_026416655.1 Fimbriimonadales bacterium | reverse complement strand
GCCGACGGGCGCGCCCTTGTGTTCCTCTCGGAGCGTGAAACCGACACGCTCAACATCTGCCATGTGTGGCTGCGCCGCGAGGACTTCGAGCGCACCCGCGCCGACCGCGAAGACGAAGAAGACGACAAACACGACGCGCCCAAAAAACAAGAGAAAAAAGAACCCCTGCGCGTGGAGATTGACTTTGAGGACATCCACCTGCGCGTGCGACTGGTGACGCGCTACGCGGCGGGCGTGCAGGAAGCCGTCGTCGCGCCCGACGGCGAGCAAATCGCCTTCCGCAGCGCGTATCAGGGGCAAAGCGACCTCTACACCATCAAGTGGGACGGCAGCGACGAGCGACGCCTCACCACAGGCGGACTGTCGCCCGAAAACCTGCAGTGGAGCAAGGACGGCAAGACGATTTACTTCCTGAGCCGCGGCAGGCTGCAGCGCATCGCGGCGTCGGGCGGCAGCCCCCAAGCCACCCGCACCGACGCCGAAATCGCCCTCCAGCCCGCCAAAGAGCGCGAGTACCTGTACGACGCCGCGTGGCGCACGCTGAACGAGACCTTCTACGACCCCAACTTTCACGGCGTGAACTGGGCGGCGATGCGCGAGAAGTATCGCCCGTTCCTGCCCCACGCCCAAACCGACCGCGACTTCACCGCCGTCGTGCTGATGATGCTGGGCGAGCTGCGCTCGTCGCACCTGAGTTTCTCGCTGGCGCGTTCCGAAAGCACGGATGCGCCCTCCAACACGGGCATGCTGGGCGTGGTGTTCAGCGACAGGCGCGACGGCGACGGGCTGCTGATTGAGCGCGTGTTGCCCAACACGCCCGCCTCGCGCAAGGATGTGAACCTGCAAGCGGGCGAGCGCATTCTGGCGATTGACGGCAAGCCCCTCACGCGCACCACGGATGTGTACCAGCTGCTGGACAACACCGTCGGCAAGCGAGTCGAGCTGACCGTGCGGGGCGCAGACGGCAAGGAGCGGCGCGTGTTCCTGCGCCCGATCTCCATCGCCGAGTTCAACAACGCCGTGTATCGCGACTGGGTGGAGCGCAACCGTCGGTTCGTGGAGGAGCGCACAGGCGGGCGCGTGGGCTATGTGCATATTCAGGCGATGGGCGAGGCGAGCCTGCGCGAGTTCGAGCGCGACCTGTATGCGGTGGCGTATGGCAAGGAGGCGTTGATTATCGATGTGCGCTACAACGGCGGCGGGCGCACGGCAGACTACCTGCTGGCGATGCTCCATCCGCCGCGCCACGCCTACACACTGGGGCGCAACGGCGAGCGCGGCTATCCGCAGGACAGGCTGCCCGTGATTGGCTGGCACTTGCCGATTGCCGTGCTATGCAACGAGAGCAGCTTCAGCAACGCCGAGATTTTCTCGCACGCCATCAAGACGCTCAAGCGCGGACCGCTGGTGGGCGTGCCAACGGCAGGCGGCGTGATTAGCACGGGTCAGCGCAGGCTGATGGACGGCAGCACCGTCTCCACCCCAGGACGCGGCTGGTTCACGATTGACAAGGGCGTCAACTTGGAAGGCAACGGCGCGGTTCCCGACCACCTCGTGGACTACACCCCCGACGACGAGGCAACGGGCAAAGACCCGCAGCTGGAGAAGGCAGTGGAGGTGGTGGGGAGAAGGCGGTAGCAACTGTGGCACGGGCGTCCCGCCCGTGTTCTGCTTGAGCGAGACGCTCAAGCCACACCGCGTGGCACGGGCGTCTCGCCCGTGTTCTGCTTGAGCGAGACGCTCAAGCCACACCGCGTGGCACGGGCGTCTCGCTCGCGCTGTGCCTGAGCCGAGCGTGGCACGGACAAGACTGTCCGTGCCACGGCTGAGCAAGATGCTTAAGTCACATGGTCGCGTAACTCCACGCGCGACAGGTATAAAAACCTACCGCCGTGCCGACAATTAACCGTGATGCGGGCAATCGAAGTTCACGAGCTGGTCGTGGCGTATCGGCGGTGGTTCAAGCCCCCCTTCCGCGCCGTGGACAACCTTAGCTTCGAGGTGTGTGAGGGCGAGATTGTCGGCTTTCTGGGGGTGAACGGCGCGGGCAAGACCAGCACGATTAAGACGCTGATGGGGTTCCAGCCCCCCACCTCAGGCGAGGCGCGGATTTTCGGGATGAGCGCGACCGACGCCCGCGCCCGGCAACTCGTGGGGTTCCTGCCTGAAACCGCGCTCTATTCGCCCTACCTGACGCCCTACGAGACCCTGCGCCTGTACGGCGAACTACATGGCTTGCGGGGACGCACGCTCAAAGCGCAAATCGAGGCGTTGCTGGAAGCGGTGAACCTCGCGAGCAAGATGCATACACTCAACAAAAACCTCTCCAAAGGGATGCTGCAGCGTGTGGGGATTGCGCAGGCGTTGCTGGGCGACCCGAAGCTGCTTATTCTGGACGAGGTGTCGTCAGGCTTAGACCCCATTGGCAAGCGGGAGCTGCGCGACCTGCTGGCGACGCAACGCGAGCGCGGCGCGACGATTTTCTTCTCCTCCCACGAACTGGCAGAAGTAGCGTCTATCTGCGACCGGATTCTGATTATCCATCAGGGCAGGCTGATTGCGGAGCATCAACTCAGCGACCTTGCGGGGCGTGTGGAGTCGCTGGAGGACTATTTCATTCGCACCGTGCAGGCGGGACGCGATGTTTTGACTGAGGAGGCGCAAGCTGCATGACGCGCACAGTGCAAATCACGCGGGCGTTGATGACGGCGGGACTGCTGGAGACCCTCCGCCGCAAGGATTTGTATGTGGTGCTGATACTGACCGTGCTGCTGACGCTGGGCGCGTCGGCGTTTCGGGTGTTCGGCGTGCAGGGGCTGGAGATTTTCGTGAAGGATGTGGCGTTCACGGCAATCGGCGTGATGACCACAGTTCTGACCGTGCTGATAGCCGCGCGTCAGCTCCCGGAGGAGATGCAGCGGCGCACGATTTATCCGCTGATGGCGCGCCCCATCACGCGCGGGCAACTGCTGCTGGGCAAGTGGGCGACAGCGTTCTTCACTGCGGGGCTGTGCTTTGTGGTTCTCGCGCTCATCACACTGGGGCTGCTTGCGTCGTTGGGCGTCGGCGTGAAACCGATTTTCGTGCAGTATGTGTTGCTCAAGCTGCTGGGCATCGGCTGGCTTTGTGCGATGGTGATTGCGCTCTCGCTCTATCTC
>JAOAES010000048.1 GCA_026416655.1 Fimbriimonadales bacterium | reverse complement strand
TGGTGGGGCGTATGGCGGTGCTAACGCTGCATCCGCTCTCGCAGGGAGAGCTGGCCGGCGTGCGCGAAACCTGGCTCCGACGCGCGTTTGCAGCAGATTGGAGCGTTCACCGCTTGGAAGCCACGCCCGATGATGTATGGCGGCGGGTGCAGTGCGGTGGATATCCCGAAGCCGTTGCGCTGGAAGACGCAACACTGCGGGCAGAATGGCTGCGCGCTTATGTGAACACCCTGCTCACGCGCGATGTGCGTATGCTCGCCGATATTGAACGAGTCGCTGACCTGACACGCCTGATGCAGCTGCTTGCTGCGCTCTCCTACCAAGTTCTCAATCTGTCCAACCTCTCACGAGAAACCGGAATCGCCTACACGACGCTCCAGCGGTACATGAACTTGTTGGAAGCTCTGATGGTCGTGGTGCGTGTGCCGCCTTGGTACGCCAACCTCAGCAAGCAGCTGCTCAAGTCGCCGCGCGTCATGCTCAACGATACAGGGCTGGCGATTGCTCTGCTACGTAAGGAAGCCGCTGCGTTGGAGGAGGAGCCGCAACTGCGAGGACGCTTGCTGGAGACTTTCGTCGGAATGGAGCTACTCAAGCAGATTGAATACGCCGGCGAACCGACGCGCCTCTATCATTTGCGCTCCAGCAAAGGCGAAGAAATTGACTTTGTGCTGGAAAACGCCGATGGACGACTGCTGGGCGTGGAGGTCAAACCGAGCGCGACGGTTCAAGCCAGCGACTTCAAGCGTCTGCAACAGTTCGGCGACCTGCTGAGCGACCGTTGGGCGGGCGGCGTCGTGCTGTATCTGGGTGAGATGATGCTGCCGTTTGGCGAGCGCCAGTGGGCGTTGCCGGTCGCCAGCCTGTGGAGTATGTCATCAGGAGAACCTCAGGAATAGGCGACTCAGGTATACTTCCCGCGTACTTAAGGAGGCTATCTATGGCGAATTACGAAGCGGATGTGGTAGTGTTAGGCGCGGGACCCGGTGGCTATGTGGCGGCTATCCGCGCGGGGCAGCTGGCGAAAGAACGCGGCGGCAGTGTGATTTGTATTGAGCGTGAATACTTAGGTGGAACCTGTCTGAACTGGGGCTGTATCCCCAGCAAAGCGATGATTGCCCATGCAGAACGCTATCAGCATGTCCTCCACGCCAAAGAGATGGGAATCCTGATTGAGGGCGCAATCGACTACGATTTTGCGCAGATGCAAGCCCGCAAAGAGAAAATTGTTCAGACTCTGCGCGGGGGCATCGGCATGCTGTTCAAAAAGAACGGCGTGCAGAGCGTGGAAGGGACAGGCAAACTCATCGACCCTCATACCATCGAGGTAACGAAAGCCGACGGTAGCAAGGACATCGTGCGCGGGAAGCACATCATCCTCGCCACAGGCTCCAGCGTGATGAAGATAAATATCCCTGGTTTGGAGGGCGAGAATGTATGGACGAGCGACGACGCGGTGAACGCGCCGTTTGTACCGGACAGTATGCTGATTCTGGGCGCAGGCGCGGTGGGCGTAGAGTTCAGCTTCGTGTTCAACGCGCTGGGGAGCCACGTGACGGTTGTGGAGATGATGCCCCAGATTCTGCCCACGATGGACGAGGAGGTCGCTAAGGAAGCGGAGCGCGCTCTCTCCCGACAGGGTATCCAGTTCATCACAGGCAGCACGCTCAAGTCCGCCGAGCGGGTGGGCGAGCTCTGGCGCTGCCACGTGGAGACGCCCAAAGGAATGCAACAGTTCGATGTGCAGGTAGTGCTAATCGGCGTGGGGCGCAAGCCGAATGTGGACGGCATCGGGCTGGAAACCGTCGGAATCCAGATGAACAAGCGGTACGTGGCGGTCGATGAGTACCTGCGCACGAATATCCCGCATATCTACGCGATTGGCGACATCACCGGGATTGCTCCCCTGGCGCACGTGGCGAGCGCACAGGGCATCGTCGCCGCCGAGAACTGCTTCGGGGCAAACCGTACGATGGACTACCGCGCTGTGCCGAACGTGGTCTACACCGTGCCTGAAGTCGCAGGCGTCGGGCTGACCGAGCAGCAGGCGCGCGAGCAGGGCTACGAACTCAAAATCGGTAAGTTCTCGCCGCGTATCCTGGGGCGCGCGATGGCGGCAGGCGTCAAGGAAGGCTTGGTGAAAGTCGTCGCTGACGCCAAATACGGGCAGATTCTGGGCGTGCATATCTGCTGTGAACACGCCAGCGACCTGCTGCAGGAAGCTGTGCTTGCCATCAAGCTCGAAGCGACGCTCGATGAGCTGGTAGACACGATTCACCCGCACCCGACGCTGGTGGAGGCGCTGATGGAAGCGTTCCACGATGCCGCGGGGCACTGTATCCACAAGGCGTAGCATGTTCGTCGGCGGGGACGCCCCTCAATCGTAGCGTCGGCGTCCCCGCCGACGAACGCAACGCTCAATATTTCGCTTCCTGCCTGCCGATAATACACCTCGTGAGCAGATTCAGGTCGTGGCTCTGGCATCTTGCAGGGGGCGACGCACCCTACGAGCGTACGCTCCTCGCCAGTTTGCTTTCCGTTCTGGGCGAACACGCTTTCGAGACGCACCGCCGCACGGCGGATGCGACGCGCCAAGCCTTTTTTGAGTTGAGCGAGCAAGCGCAGGCGGGCGAGCTGGACGCCGTCATCCCCTTTGTGCGCGAGCAGCGACGCGATGAACAGCAGTTCGTGGAAGGACATCTCAACGACCTGCGCGACCTCGTCTGGAGCTTGCTCGGCGCACTCTCAAAAGTCGCTCAGGACGAAGCGCAAGACGACGCTGCGCTGCGCCAGCAAGTGCAGCAACTCACCCAGCAAGCCCAGCGCCCTGACGCTCTGAACATTCACGACCTACGCCAGGCTCTGCACTCGCTCGCGCGCGTTATCGAGCAGCGCGAACAACGCCATCGCCAGACCCTCAACCAGCTTCAAGGGCAGGTACACCACCTGATGCGTGAACTCGCGCAGGCGCGCCGCGAAAGCACGACCGACCCGCTCACGGGGCTGTACAACCGCAGAGCCTTTGAGGACAGTTTACACCACACCGTCGGGCTGAATCGGCTCTTCGGCTACCCCGCGACAATGATGCTGCTCGATATCGACCACTTCAAGCAAATCAACGACACCTACGGGCACGCTACAGGCGACGCGGCGTTGAAATGGGTCGCGGAGCAGATAGTGCGCGTCTGTAAGCGCAAGAGCGACTTCGCTGCGCGCTATGGCGGCGAGGAGTTCGCGATTATCCTGCGTGAGACCTGCCTGCGCGACGCGCAGAAAATCGCCCAGCAGTTAGCGGAGCAGGTGCGCAAAAACCCACTCGCGCTGCCCGATGGGGAACTGTTGCGCATCACGGTCTCAATCGGCGTGAGCGAGTTACAGCCCAACGAGAGTGAGGAAGCGTGGTTCCGTCGCACGGACGCCCTGCTCTATCAGGCGAAGCAGGCAGGGCGCGACCGTGTGGCTGCCTAAACCACCTCTGCTGAACGACGCATCGGCATCCGCTTGCCGTAGGTCAAGCTCCGCCAGAGCCACTCCATCGGACCGTACTGGAATCGCGTCAGCCAGAGTGTACTCAGGATCACCTGAACGCCCCAGATGACCCCTGTCAGCAGCACGCCCTGCGCTATCCCCACGCGGTCGTGCAGTCCTAACCCATAGCCGTAGAACAGCAGCGTGCAGACAACCGACTGCGTCAGATAGTTCGTGAGCGCCATGCGCCCTGCGGCGGCGATAGGAGCCAGCGCCCGCTGCAGACCCTCAACCGCCGTCCACAGCCAGCCAAACGCACCGATGTATCCCAGCGAGAGAACCGGACCGAAGATAATTCCCAGAGAGAGCCACGCATAGCTGAGCATCTCGTTCTTAGCGCGTAGTGCGCTCAGCAGACCTGTAGCGTACAGCCCGTTCGCCGTCAGCCCAATCGGCAGTCCTATCACCGCCAGCCAGAGCATTAGACGACGATACTCACCCAACCGCTCGAAGACTCCCAGCTTGCCAAAGTAAAGTCCCACCAGAAACATCATCAGCACATTCGGGGCGAAGAAAATCGCGTTCACGAACATCAGCAGCCACTCGACAAATCGGAACTTCTGTGCTTCCCAGTAGCTTCCAGACGCATATGCCTGACGCCCCTGCTCGATGTAGGTGGTGAAGAAGTCGCTTTGAGCCGCGCTGTCGCCCGCAAACTGCGCCGCCCAGAAGGCTAACCCCCCGCAGCTGAGGCAACAGAGCGCCTGCACGCCCCAAAGCCCCAGCACCCAGAGCAGCACAGCGCGCGGGCTGAAACTGCGGAACAGCAACAGTATCATCCCTGCAAGCGCGTAAATCAGTAGCACATCCCCAGTCCAGATGAACAGCCCGTGCAACGCGCCCATCAGCAGCAGAATCAGCAAGCGTCGGAGCATAATCCCCGTCGGATTCAGCGCACGCGCCGCCAACCGCCCTATTTGCAGTGCGAATCCCAGCCCGAACAGGAACGCGAAAATCGGGTAGAACTTGCCCGTAAAGAGCCACTGAATGAACCAGAAGGCGTTCTGATCAGCAGGCTGTGCAAGGCTCTCAGCGCGCGGCAGGATTTCCAGCGTCGAGAGACCTTTGAATGTGCCCATGTTCACCATCAAGATTCCCAGTAGCGCAATCCCGCGCAGGGCATCCAGCGCGTGGATTCGCTCCGACTCGCCGACTGGTCGCGCATCGGTTATCTGCATCATTGGCGTCCCCCTTCGTTGCACGGACGTTCTTGTCCATGCGGTGGGCATCGAATTCCTTAGAGGGGTTCGGGGGATGTAGGCGGATTCCTGCGGGCGTTGCTTAAATGAGTCGGTTCCGCGCCGCCGCGCTCAGGGGGGCGTCGATGAACGCATAAACCCAGGTAATGAACATCACCAGCCCCGTGAACAGTTGAAGGCTACTCATCGAGCCACGCGCTCGCGCTGGGTTCACCAAGTACGCCAACAGGTTGTAGATGAAGTCGCTTCCACCGGGCGTGGCGAGAAAGACGATTGCCCCTACAATCATAATCGCCAGAATAATCCCGCCTTTGACGAACTGCCCGTTATAGAGTTGCCCGACGCCGGACATCAGCAGCGAGAGCAGGAACGCCAGTCCGGGATTGCGGGGCAGCGCGATTCCCTCGCCTGCGTCCTTGCCTTCTAAGGCGCGTTCCCACTGCTGATACTGTTCCTGCTGGCGCGTGAGTTGCAGCACGGCTTCGGCGTATTTGCGTTCGATGGGGGCGTTGGTGGGGTCCAGTTCGTGCGCTTTTTTGTAGGCGTCGTGCGCGCCCTGCCAGTCGCCCGCCTCGCGCTGATAGTCGCCGAGCAGCTCCCAGACGCCCGCGTTTTCGGCGTCCTGCTCCAGCGCTTGCTGAAGCAGTTCCTTCGCCTTGCTGCGCTCCCCGCGCACCTGATGGATGTGCGCCAGGCGCAGCAGTCGCTCAATCTCTTCGCGCTTCGGATCCAGCTCGCTTCCGAGATTCATCGCCCGTGTGTTCCCTGAGACTCTCAATCAGCGGGGCGTTCTGCCAGAACGCTTCCAGTCCGTAATGTTGGCGCGTCTCCTCGCGCATGATATGCACCACCACATCGCCGTAGTCCAGCAGCACCCAGGTCGCCTCGCGATAGCCTTCCACGCGCAGAGCGCGCTCGCCTGCTTCACGCAAGGTGTCCTGAATCCTGTCCGCAATCGAGCGGATATGCACATCCGAGTTGCCACTGCAGACGATAAAATAGTCCGCAATGAGCGTTTTACCCTGTAAATCGAGCGCATTAATGCGCTCCGCTTTGGCGTCTTCCGCCGCGTTCAGAATCATTTGACGCTTCTGTTCCGTCGTCATATCACTCTGGCTCCAGATACAACCGATGTTGCTGTATATATTCTATCACATGCGGGGGGGTGAGGTAGCGAATCGAGAGTCCCTGTCGCACGCGCCGTCGGATGTCGCTCGCGCTGATGCCCAGCGGCGTCATCAAAACGGGCTGTACGCTCTGACGGATGGGGGCGGGCAGTCGTTCCAGCGTCGCCTGCAGGTCATAGCCAGGGCGCACGCCGACCAGCAGCCGACACTCCTGCGCGATGGCGTCGGGTTCGCGCCACGCCGTGAAGCCCTGCAGTGCGTCCGCGCCCATTATCAAGAACATCTCGGCGTCGGGATAGTGTGTGCGGAGCAGGCGAATCGTGTCGATAGTGTAGGAGACGCCGCCGCGCTGAATTTCCAACTCAGAGACCTCGAAGCGTGGGTTGTCCTGCACGGCGAGGCGGAGCATCTGCAATCGGTGCGCGGAGTCGCTCAGACGCTCGGCGGTGCGGAACGGCGACACGAAGGCGGGCGTGAACAGCACACGCTCCAGATTCGCCGCCTCGCACGCCTCCTCCGCAAGGCGCAGGTGTCCATAATGCACTGGGTCAAAAGTGCCGCCAAATAGCGCAAGGCGCACGGGAGGACAGTTCGACGGGGAGAGGGATTTTCCCTTCCGACAGGTATAATACGGACGCAATGGCGACACTGGTAGTAGAGGCAGAGTTTGACGGGCAACGATTTGTACCGCGAGAGCCTGTTCGATTGGCAGCGGGAGAGCGAGTCACGCTGATACTTTTGCCACAAGCGCATCCCGTCATGCGCAGTCGGGAAGAACGCCTGCTCAGATACCAGCAGATGCTGGAGCGGTTTAGAAACAATCCTGTGCAAGTCGCCCTGACAGACGAGCAACTGCGACGCGAGCATCTATATGATGAATAAAGCCGTCCTGCTGGACACCAGCATTCTTGTGCGGGAACGAGCTACAGGCGATCCGCACCACCGCTCCACGACTGAGGCTGTCGCGTCCTTGATCCGCGAAGACTGGACTCTATACCTCGCGCCACAGTGCTTGATAGAGTTCTGGTCTGTGGCGACGCGCCCCGCGGAAGCGCGCGGTGGCTTAGGGCTGAGCCTCACCGAAACGCAAGCTGCTGTCGAGGATTTCATCGCAGATCGTATCCTGCTTCCTGAACCGACCAACTTGTTTGAACTGTGGTTCAGTCTGGTCAAAACCTATGGAGTGTTAGGCAGACAGGTTTGGGACGCCCGAATTGTCGCGTGGATGCAAGCATATGGCGTAACTTACTTGCTGACATGCAACCCCACGGACTTCACGCGCTACACTGAGATAGCAGCCTACCATCCTGACCAGGTGGAAGAACTAATCCGCACGGCTCAAAATGAGCCTTCGGGGGGTTTTTAGGTCACTCTGGCAACGGTTTCCCCTTCGTCTCCGGCGCGAACACCAGCACTAAAAGCCCCAGCAGAAATACGCCCGACAGAATCGTCGCTGCCCAGCGGATGTCGTAGACGGCGGTCAGCAAGCCGAAGGTGTAGGGACCCGCAATCGCGATATAACGCGCCACATTGTAGCAGAAGCCGACGCCCGTGGCGCGCAGGCGCGTGGGGAACAGCTCAGGAAAGTAGACCGCGTAGCCCGCAAACAGCGAGGTTGTGAAAAAGCCCAGCAGCGGGTACATCACCAGTGCGCTCTCAAACGAAGTCGTCAGGAAAAAGGTCGCAGGTACGACAATCAGGCACGCGAGGAAGGTGAGCGCGAAGGTGGGTTTCCTGCCGATGCGCTGCGCCAGTATCGCCCAGCCGAGCATGCCGAAAAACGCGCCCACCTGCTGCATCATCACGGCGTAGGTCTTGCGCGCCTCCACGAGCTGGTTCAGCGCGGGGTCACCCTGTGGATTGATGGCTTGCTTCAGTAGTTCGGGTGACCATGTGCCGATGCCCCAGAAGCCGATTACGCCCACCGCCGCCAGCCCGACGCCAATCAGCGTATGGTAGCGCCAGCGCGGATTCTTGAACAGCTCTGCAAAAGAGCCGAGTTTCTCGCCGATTGCGCGGGCGCGATGCCAGCTCTCAGGCTCGCGCACGAAGAGGCGAATGACAAACACCAGCAGCGCAGGGAAAAAGCCCACCGCGAACGCCCAGCGCCAGCCTAAGTTCGGGTTCGCGCCCACGAGCAGATAAATCACCGCCGCAAGCAGGTTGCCAATCGCCGAGCTTGCCTGCATGATACCGAGCGCAGTGGGGCGGGCGTGCGCAGGGAAGGTCTCCGCTCCCAGCGCCGCGCCCGCCGCGAACTCGCCCCCAATCCCCAAGCCGACCAGAAAACGCAGCAGCGCGAACTGCTCCCAGGTCTGCGCCAGCGCACTCAGCCCCGTGAAGCCCGCGTACATCAGCACGGTAATCATCATCGTGCGCGTGCGCCCCAGCTTGTCGCCGATAATCCCGAACAGGAAGCCCCCTGTCGCCCAGCCCGCGATGAAAATCATCTGCACAATCCCCGAATAGTAGGCAACCTGCTCCTTGGGGGCGTTCGGACCGAGCAGCTCGGTCATCGCGGGCTGACGCGCCAGCACATAGAGCCACTGATCCATCGTGTCGAACAGCCAGCCGAGCGCGGCGACGGTCAACACGAGCCAGTGGTAGCCCGTCAGCCCGCTGTACCAGCGTGGGGGGCGCGTTTCGGGAGCGCGAGGCATTTAGAGCAAGCCTGCCTGTTTCAGTATCTGTGCGAACTCAGGATATTTCTCGATTTCGGCGCGTATCCCCTGCAGTTGCGCCTTCGCCATCTGTCCCATCGGGCTGTTGGCGATAGCACGCAACTGTTGTGCCATCGCGCGCCGCGCCCGCGGCGTCACAAACTGATTGAACGAGCCGAACATCGTATCCTGCACATGCACCTTCCAGCCATCCTCCCCCTTGACTAACACATAGGTGGGCTTGATGGTCTCGGTTTTCCCGTCCACCGCGACTTCCATCGTGACCTTTGCCTTTGCGCGGTCGCCCTCAACCGTAACCGTCTCGATAGTGACTTTCTGCGTTTGCCCCAGCGAGGCGTCGCCGTAGCCGGGATAGATGGCGCGTACAGGATCCGCTCCTGCCATATTCCGGTTCATCGCGGCGGCGGCGGAAATCATACCGATTAACGCGCCCGACTTGTCGACATACCGTTCTACCCTCTGGCTATCGTTCGCTTTCGCGGCGGCGAAGAACTGGTTCAGCGCGTACTGAGGCGACTTGATGTACACCAGGAAATACCACGCGCCCACGCCTGCGCCCGCTATCAGGAGCAGCAGTACCAGAATGCCCAGTATCCGACCCGATTCGCGTCTGTTCATAGAGTTCACCTCGCGGAACTGCTTCGACAGAAGCGGCGGGACTCCTGCCGAAATCGAGCGAGGGGGTATACTTACCCCTACGTTCAAATTTTAGATAGGAGGCTAAACGAATGGCAGCAGCACACCATGTATGCGGCGGTCTGATTCTCTCCGAGACCCATACCGACGCGGTGATGTACACCTATCGCGTGAAGCACGTGATGCACATGACCCGCACGAAGTTTCAGGATGCGTGGGTCGTGGAGTTGGAAGGCTACGGGAAGGCGTTATTTTTAGATAAGAAAATCCAGTCGGCGTTGCTGGACGAGTATATGTTCCATGAGCCGATGGTGCAGCCCGGCATGTTCACCCATCCGAACCCGCGGCGCGTGCTGGTGGCGGGCGGCGGCGAAGGGGCGACCCTGCGCGAGGCGCTGCGCCACAACACCGTGCAAGAAGCCGTGATGGTGGACATCGACGAGGAACTCGTGCGCATGTGCGACGAGTGGCTCCCTGAATGGCATCAGGGCGCGTTCAAGGACCCGCGTTCCACTGTCATCTTTGACGACGCCCGCAAAATCATCCCGCAGTACCAGAACCATTTCGATGTGATTGTATCCGACCTGACCGACCCGCTGGAGGCAGGTCCGTCGCAGTACCTGTTCACGCGCGAGTTCTATCAGATGATTTATGACGCGCTGACGGACGACGGCGTGCTAACCGTGCAATCGGGCGCAGGCGATCCGCTCTATCCCTACCTGTATGGCTGCATTGCGCGCACCCTGCAGGAGGTGTTCCCCATCGTGCGTCCGTACTGGTGCTTTGTCGCGTCGTTCATGTTGCCGTGGGGCTTCATCCTGGCGTCCAAGAAGCACGACCCGCTGGAGATCCCGCGTGAGGAAATTGCGCGACGCATCGAGCAGCGGAATGTGCAGGGCTTGCGCTACTATGACCCGGGCACGCATTACGGCATGTTCGGCATCCCGCCTTACCTGCGCGATGTAATTAGCAAAGCGCGCGTGCTGACCGACGAGCAGCCGTTCTTGTGGGAAGCGTAGCACGGACAGTCATGTCCGTGCCTTGTGGCTTGGACAGGACTGTCCAAACCCTGTCTCTTATACACATCTCCGAGCC
>JAOAES010000038.1 GCA_026416655.1 Fimbriimonadales bacterium | reverse complement strand
AGAGTTGCGCGACCCCCCTGTAGACATTTGTTTTGAGTTCAGCGGGGTGGGGGGGTCGCGCAGAATTTAGCGTGGCTAAATAATCAGGGGCTGTTCGTAGTCTACGTAAGTGTCGCGCCCGTAGGTTTCCACCCACTGGCTGCGGTCGCCCGGCAGGCGGTAGAAGCGAAGGCTGTCTGCCTGACGATCGATAATCTGCAGCAGGCGGAGTTTGAGGGTGTTGAGTTGGTTCTCCGTGAGGCGGCACTCGAACACCGATTTTTGCACCCGCTGTCCGTAGGCTTCACAGGCTTTGGCGACCTTGCGCAGGCGTTTGCGCCCCTGCGGGGTCACGGTCTCCACATCGTAGCAGATGAGAATGTTCATGCGCATCGGGGCTGCCTCCTGTTAGCGGATAATGAACGGCTCGTAGTAGGGTGCATCGCCGCGCAGGGCGCGGGCGAGTCGGCGCGCCTGCAGATGGGGGATAAGTCCCCACGGCACGGGTTCGGCGGCGTCGGGGTGCTGCACGGTCTCGCGCTTGCGCTCCTGATACGCCTGCAGCACCAGGCGTCGCCCCGCTGGATTGAGGTATACGGCGTTCGCTCCACGCGACTCGAAATGGTCTGCACGCACCTGACCCTGGTTAATCAGGCGCAACGCCAGGCGGTCGATGAAGGCAGGGCGCATCTCCTCCATCAGGTCTAAGGCGAGGGCGGGGCGTCCTGACCGAAGGGCGTGCAGGTAACCCACCTGATAGTCCAGCCCAGCGGCTTGCGCGGCGCTGCAGTAGTCCTGGCAGTAGACGGTGTAGAGGAACGAGAGGAGCGCGTTCGTGCGGTCTTGCGGGGGACGGCGATTACGCCCCTGAAAGCGGAACGCCTCGCGCTGCACGCGAATCAGCCGGTCGAAGTGCCCGAAGTAGACGCGCGACGCGCCGCCCTCCACGCCGCGCAGGTCATCAAGCGTGCGCGCGTCAGGAACTTGCTCGAGGTAGCGTCCGAGCTGTTCGACGGCTCGTTCCAGCGGCGCGGCGTTCTGCAGATACTCGCGTATATGGCGGTTTAGTACTTGGATTTGGTTCTGGATTTTGCCTGCGATGAACTGCTTGGCGAGGCTGAGAGTGCGCTCGGGGTCGGAGAGCGCGAGGTGCTGCGCCCGACGCAACATCACATTCCCGCTCTCGACGCCCTCCAGTCTTCCTCGAAACCGCCCGTACTGATCCATCCACACGAGGGCGACGCCGTTCGCAGCGCAGTAGGCAATCAGGGGCGAGCTGACCTGAATGTTGCCCAGCAGCACAATCGCCTCCAGATGATGCAGCGGCACATACCGCAACGAGGAGTCGGGATGCTCAATCACCAGATTCTCGTTGCTCAGGCGTAGATGGGCGTGCTCCAGCGTGATGTAGATGGTGTTGTTGAGTTCGTAGCTCATGAATCCCCCTTCTGACAGCGAAGAATCGATACGCACAGAAAACAGTAAAAGTTCCAGTGCATTTTGAGTGGGCGAGTGTTCTGCGGCAATTCGGAATAGTAAGTGTTCCCCACGAAATATGATACTATTGAGGCGGGACAGAAGATCCGACGGCGTCCCCGCCGTCGTGTTCCTTGCTTTGAACAGTGCGTGCGCGACGGCGGGGACGCCGTCGGACCTCGCTGTATGATTCTTCGCGGGAATAACATCAGCCTCCTTGACATTCCCGATTCTTCTGGAGTATAATTTGCTTTGGAGAACGGTTTTCTACTGGAGGGAGTATATGAACCGATTGACTATCGGGTTGAAACAGGCAGGGCTGCGTCTCACGCCGCAGCGTGTCGCCATCTGCAAGATTCTCGCCGAGAGTAAAGACCACCCGACCGCGATGATGATTTATCATCAGTTGCTGCCCCAGTTCCCAACGCTCAGCCTGGCTACCGTCTACAAGACGCTCCATGTGCTGAAATCGATGGGGCTGGTGCATACATTAGGCGATGCGGGCGACGGCGCGGAGCATTTCGACGCCGACCTGTCGCCACACATCAACCTTGTCTGCACGAAGTGCCATCGCGTAGCCGACTTCGACGAGAGCCTGATCGACATGGTGCAACAGCAGGTGGAGCAGCGTTCGGGGTACGAGATTCAGGGCGCGCGGATTGTCTATTACGGATTGTGCCCTGAGTGCCGTGTGAACGGTTCACTGAGCCAACAGGAGAGCGCGTGATGGGCGTCATTCGCTACATTCGCCAGCGCATCGCGGAAGCCGACTCGTGTGCCGACGAGATGGCGAAGGTGGCGCTGGCGCACAGGGGGGTGCGGCGCATTCGATACCGCTATAAGACCGACACGGTGGAGCTGGAGTACGACTCGAAACTGATTAGCGACGAAGAAGCGCAGCGTGCTGCCGAGCCGCTGTTGCGCGAGTTAGGCGAGCGTATTCCGACCTGTAGTCTGCGCGACCCTGAGGCAGGTGTATGTGCCGCGTGCCCCAGTGTGGCACGGCACGGCAAACGCTGGCAACTCAACGGCGTTGCATATCGCGCCCACTTCGACGGTGAGACGCTCACGATTGAGCAAGAGAACGCGCTCTCCGAGCCGACCGACCGCCTCTTACGCCGCGTGAAGGCGATTGAGCGCCCCGTCCCTCTCTGGCAAAGTCGCGCACTCTGGGAGCCGATTCTGTCGGGACTGACCCTGTTGATGCTTGTCGTTGGCGGGCTGCTGCGCTGGCAGGGGCAGGCGAGCCTCGCGAACGTGGCTTATGCCCTTGCTTACCTCGCCGGGGGCTACTTCGGCGTCATCGACGGCTACCAGACCCTGCGCGAACGACGGATCGATGTGAACTTCCTGATGATTGCGGCGGCGATAGGCGCGGCAATCGTCGGCGAGGCTCCCGAAGGCGCAACCCTGCTCTTCCTGTTCTCGATGTCGAACACGCTCCAGAACTATGCGCTCGCGCGGAGTCGCCGTGCGGTGCGCGCCCTAATGGCGTTGCAGCCCGACACGGCGTTGCGCATTACCCCCACGGGCGTCGAGACCGTCCCGGTGGAAGAGTTGCAGGTGGGCGACCTTGTGCTAACCCGCCCGGGCGACCGTATCCCCACCGACGGCGTGGTAATGCAGGGCGAGTCGCATGTGGACCAGTCGCCCATCACGGGAGAGAGTGTGCCTGTGCGAAAAGCCGTAGGCGACCCCGTGTACGCCGGTACGATTAATGGCAACGGCACTTTGGAAATCGAGGTGCGTGCCCCCGCCACCGAGACGCTCCTTCATCGGATTATGCGTTTGGTGGAGCAGGCGCAGGAGCAGAAAGCCCGCACACAACGCTGGCTGGAGCGGTTCGAGCAGCGCTACGCGCTCGCTGTTATCGGCGGCGCGGCGCTGGTTGCGCTGGGACTGCCCCTGCTCGGCTGGAACTTTGCGGACGCCTTTTATCGCGCGATGACGCTGCTTGTGGTCGCCTCGCCCTGCGCCCTGGTGATTAGCACGCCCGCCACGCTGCTGAGCGCGATTGCCAACGCGGCGCGACGCGGCGTGCTGTTCAAAGGGGGCGAGCCGATCGAGCGTCTGGCAACCGTGCAGGCAATCGCCATCGACAAAACGGGCACGCTGACCGAAGGCAAGCTGGAGTTCACGGAACTGGTTCTGATGGAGGGCGTATCGGAGGCGGCAGCGTGGCAGGTGATTGCCGATGTGGAGTCGCGCTCGGAGCATCCACTGGCGCAGGCGTTGGTGCGCGCCGCCGAAGCGCGCGGCTACGCCCCACGCCTTGTGCAGCGCGTGGAAGCGATTCCCGGCAAAGGTATCGTCGCGACGCTGGAAGACGGCTCTGAAGCGCGTATCGGCAACCAGCGCCTGTTTGAAGCCGTAGCGGTGCCCGACGCAGTGCAGCATGCCGTTCAGCAACTCCGCGCGGCGGGCAACACGGCGATGATTGTATGGGCGAACGGGCAGTTCCTCGCGGTGGCTGCCGCCGCGGATAAAGTGCGCCCCGAAGCGGCACAGGCGGTAGCGCAGCTCCACGCGCTCGGCGTGCCCTGCGTCGCGATGCTGACCGGCGATGCCGAACCGATTGCACGCGCCGTCGCTCAACAGACCGGCATCGACCGCGTCTTCGCAGACCTGCTTCCTGATGAGAAGCTCGAAGTACTCCATCAACTGAGCGCAGAGTACGGCTCGACGGCAATGGTGGGCGATGGGGTCAACGACGCCCCTGCGCTCGCAGCGGCGGAGGTCGGAATCGCGATGGGCGCTGGCACGGACGTCGCTTTAGAGACCGCCGATGTCGCGCTGGTGGGAAACGACCTGAACAACCTGCCCTACGCGCTGGCGCTCAGCCGACGGGCGATGCAGGTGCTGAAACAGAACCTCATCTTCGCGACAGGCGTGATTGTCACGCTGGTCATCCTTACTTTTGTCGCGAACCTGCGCCTGCCGCTCGGCGTTGTCGGGCATGAAGGCAGCACGCTGATTGTGGTGCTGAACGGGCTGCGCTTGCTGTGGTATCGGTATGACTTTTCAGGAAAGCCGGGTTCCAACAAGCGGGTATAATCCCCCCGCTATGCGCAAGCGTCGGAGAAAGCCCTTCCAGCGCTATTTCACCGTCGGCGAGGCGAATGCGCTGTTGCCCGAGCTCCGGGTGAAGCTTCTGCGCTTGCAGGCAATGCTACAACGCCTGCGCGAAGAATACGGCGAAAAGGAGATGGAACTGCTCCGACTCGAGCGCTCCAACGGCAAACATCCCGAATGGGGCGAATCGAACGTGGCGCGCGAAATCCACAAAGCCGTCGACGAACTCCACCAGATGGGGGTCTATATCAAGGACATCGATCAGGGTATCGTGGACTTCCCCCATCTGCGCGAAGGGCGTGAGGTGATGCTCTGCTGGCGACTGGGTGAGGAGCGCGTGCAGTATTATCACGAACTCGACGCGGGCTTTCGTGGGCGCAAACCGCTCTGGGAGGACTGAATCATGCTCTGCGTGCGTGCGCCGGGGCGCGTGAACCTGATTGGCGAACATACCGACTATAATGACGGCTATGTGTTGCCCGTTGCCATCAGCCTCGAAACGCGCGTCCATGCCCGGCTCCGCGAGGACATGCGCTGCATCGTCTATTCCGACACACTGGACGAGCAGGCGGAGTTCGACCTGGCGCAGCTCCCGCCCCCCGACGCTTTGCCCGCGGGATTTATACGCTACGTCGTAGGCGTCGCTTGGGCGTTGCAGCAGCACACAGGGCGCACGCTTCGCGGAGTGGACGCGACGATTTGTAGCGATTTGCCACTGGGTGCGGGGCTAAGCTCCTCCGCGGCGCTGGAGGCGGCGTTCGCCGTGCTTTGGGACACGCTGGACGCCCTGCAGTTGGACAGGCTGATTCTTGCGCAACTGTGCCAGCGAGCGGAGCAGATGTATGCAGGCGTGCAGTGCGGGCTGATGGATCAGGCGGCGAGCCTGCTGAGCGAAGCGGGGCATGCGCTGTTTCTGGACACGCGCACGCTATTCACCCAAAGCGTCGCCTTGCCCCCTGACTGGGCGATAGTGGTGGCGGACACGGGCAAGCCGCGCGCCCTCGCCGAGTCGGAGTATAACCTGCGCCGGGCACAGTGCGAGCAGGCGGTGCAGGGGTTGCAAACGGTGCTGGGCGAGGAAGTAATCGCCCTGCGCGATGTCAGCCCGGAACAAGCCGCGCTCTACCTGCCCCTGCTTCAAGAGCCTGCCCGTCGCCGCGCCCGCCATGTGATTGGCGAGAATGCGCGTGTGCTGGAGTTTTTGACCGCGCTGCGCCATGCCGACGCGAAGCGCGTGCGGAACCACATGCTCGCCTCGCACGCCTCCCTGCGCGACGATTACGAAGTGAGCTGCGCCGAGCTGGACGCGATGGTCGAAGCGTGCCTGCGGGCAGGGGCAATCGGCGCGCGCATGACGGGCGCAGGCTTCGGCGGCGCATGTATCGCGCTGGTTGAAAAAACGCACGTGGAAAAGTTCCTGACGGAGGCGGAGCGTCTCTACCGCGCAAGAACGACCTATGAACCGCGTTTCTGGGCATGCGAGGCGGTAGGGGGAGCAAGCGCGTGTTTATGAGGACGCGCCGGTTTGGAAGTGTGCCTTGTTGAGGTAGAATTGCGTAGTGCGAGCGCATCAGGGATTCACACTGATCGAGCTGCTCGTCGTGATTGCGATTCTCGCTATCCTCGCGGCGATCCTGTTTCCCGTGCTGGCGCAGGCACGGGAGAGCGCGCGTCAAGCCGCCTGCGCCCAGAACCTACGCCAGATAGGGCAGGCGTTTTGGATGTACCTGCAGGACTACGACGAGCGGATGCCCGACCGCCGCGACCTGAAACGCGCGCTGGGCTATCGCCCTTGGAGCAGTTGGCCTCCGTCCGACCCACGCTGTGGCTGGGCGAGCATCGTGCTGGAGCCGTATCTACGGAACGGGGCAGTCTGGAGCTGTCCCAGCGTAGCAGGGAGCCTCCTGGGCGAGGCGGTTCAGGTGAAACAGACCGTCGCCCCTGACAGGCAGACGCGCTACTGGATGTGGCGGTTCGACCGGCTGGATGACCCCGTTACGCCTGACAACTTCTGGGGCAAAACGCCCGACCAGGCGGTGGCAGACCTCCAAGCGTACCCCAGCGCGTTTTACGCGCGTCCCGAGGGGCAAAGCGATGTGGAACTCGCCGTTGATCCGTACTTCCCCCGCACGATTAGCAGCGTCGAACCTGCCTTGCGCGGGCGCGCGGTACATCGGGGCGGACGGAATCGGCTGTTTCTGGACGGGCATGTGAAATGGATGCGAGATGTGCGCACCGATTGACAGGTACAATTTCCCTCGATGCCCACGCAACGCCTCAAAGTTAAAGGCATGACCTGCGCGGCGTGTGTGCGCCGTGTCGAGAAAGTGTTGCAGCGCACACCCGGCGTGCAGCACGCCACCGTGAACCTCGCTACGGAGACCGCCGAAATCGAGCTTG
>JAOAES010000358.1 GCA_026416655.1 Fimbriimonadales bacterium | reverse complement strand
CCAGTTGCGCGTCTCGCGCACCGCGTCGATTTTAATCTGGTCAGGGTCCGGCTTCAGCACGCGCAGGTCGGGATGCTCGCCCGCGTCCGACCATTTCTGGCACACAGCGCAGGTCTGGCAGTGCCCCTGTTGCGTGCGTTCGGGGCAGAGCCACGCGGCGGCGAGCGAGCGGGCGAGCGTGCGCTTGCCCAGCCCTGCCATTCCCACAATCAACAGCGACTGCGGCGGGCTGGGACGCAGCAACATCTGCCCCAGCGCACAGCGCAGACTCTCTGGCTCCAGCACTAACTCCGAGAACGGCAGCGGTTTCACGCAGCATAAGCATACCTTGCAGGCGCGTTCTTTAAAGATTCGGGGGTTCCCTAAAGAACGCGGTTAAGCGATTGCTAATTCACGGGGCGACGCTCTGCTTCCCAGTGAGGGAATCTTGCCTCTCCCAACCGAGTAAACATAACCGCTATGTGGCTCCAACTGTTATGGCGGTTCCGTCGTCCGATTGGGCGAGGCGCGAAGTTTATTGGTGTCGGACTTGCGCTGCTGCTTGGGTTCGGTCTGCTCACGCGCGAGCCAGGGCGCGAGTGGCTCCGGGAACGGCTACTCAAACTGCTCGGTTTCGAGCAGGCGCACATCGGCTGGCAAACGGCGCAGTGGAATTAACACAGCCGGCGGCTCCCCTACAGAACCTCGCTTTTTTGCCGATAATTGCCCCAGAACCGTCTATGGAACAAAGCTATCAGCGTCGCACGCTGATAGGGAGGGCAAACTATGTATGAAGCCTACTGGGGTTTGACCGAGCCGCCGTTCGCACTGACGCCCGATCCACGGTTCCTATACATGAGCAAGGAACATGAGGATGCGCTGGTGATGCTCCATTACGCCATCACGCGCAATCGGGGCGCGGGCGCACTGCTGGGCGACATCGGATTGGGCAAAACGACCATCAGCCGTAAAATCCTCGAGATTCTGGACCCCGTACAATATAAAATCGCGTTAATCGTCAACCCCATCCTGACGCCCATCCAGCTCCTGCAAGAGATTTTACACCAGCTCGGCGTCGAGACGCACACCCGCAATCGCCAGCAACTGGTGCAACAACTCCATGAGCATCTAATCCACATGTACGAACACGGGCAGCGCGCCGTGCTGATAATCGATGAGGCGCACCTGATCCGCTCAGCGAACACTTTCGAGGAACTGCGCCTGCTTTTAAACTGCCAGATGAACGACCAGTTCCTGATAAGCCTGATACTGCTGGGGCAGCTGGAGTTGCAGAAGAAGTTGGAGCGTGTGCCCGCGCTCAAACAGCGGTTGGCGGTGCGCCATGTGCTGAAGCCGCTCGATCAGCAGGAAACGGCGAACCTGATTGAGTACCGCATGCGCGTTGCGGGCTATGCCGGCGAGCGCATCCCCTTCACACCTGACGCCCTGTATGAGTTGTACCAGTTCACAGGGGGCTACCCGCGCCTGATTTGCCAGCTGGCGGATAACGCGCTACTAATCGGTATGGCAGAGAAGGCATCGGTCATCGATGGCTACATGATGCACGGCGTGATTCAGGACTACGAGGGCAAGGAGTGGTGAGGATGAACCTGGTCGATGCGATTCGGATGGCGTCGCAGCAACGTAGGCACGCGCCCGCAGAGGAAGTGCCGACGAACCCTGTGGCGCCCTCTTCAGCAGCAGAGGAAACGGAGGGCACGCAAACCGTGCGTTTCGAGGTGCGCCTGACCAATCAGCAGCTGTACGACCTGCTCCAGTGGATGGCACGCAACCTGCACCCTGTGATGACCCTCCGCGAAGCCGCCCACTACCTGCGCCTACGCACGGCGGAGCTGCAAGCGCTGGCGGAAAACGGCGACATCCCCGCGTTCCGAGTGGACGGTAAATGGCGGTTCCTGAAAAACGCGCTCGATGAGTGGATGCTGGCGCAGCGCGCCACCGAGTTCGTCGTGAAGGAGGAGGAGACGCATGTCGCGTAAAGGTTCCAAAGTGGAGTCGGTGCTGGCGCTCGATATTGGGGCGAGTAGCGTCAAGCTCTGCGCCGGCGTCTTGCAGGGGCGGCAGTTGCGCGTGGAGCGGCTGACGGAGACCCCCCTGCCGCCTGACGCCGTGCGCGAAGGGGCGATTTTAGACCCCGAGACAGTCTATAAAGCCCTCCGTGCAGCGCTCACAGGCGCGGGCGTCAAGCAAAAAAATGTGTTGCTGACAGTAGGAGGACCGCAGACGACAGCGCGCCCCGTGCGCCTGCCCCGCATGACGCCGGAAACCCTGCAGAAATCGATCCAGTTCGAAGCGACGCGCTATCTGCCCTCCGCCGCCGAAGAGCATCTCATCGGCTTCCAGATTTTGCCGTCGGGCAGCGAGGAACAGATGGAGGTGTTGCTGGTCGCCGCGCCCCGCTCCACAACCGACCCGCTGCTGGAACTGGTAGAGAAAGCAGGACTGGAACCACAACTGGTGGAGTTGCAGCCCTTCGCCGCCCTGCGCACCGTGCAGGCGGTGTACGGCGAAACGCTCCCGTACGCCTACGCGCTGGTCGATCTGGGCAGCGAGCATACGCAGATTACCGTCGCGCGGAATACGACCCTGGTACTGACGCGCTTCATCCCCATCGCAAGCCATACCTTCACCGCCGCGCTCAAAGGCTATTTCAACTACACAGAAGAGGAAGCGGAGCAGGTGAAACACGGTTTGAACTTGAGCGACCTGATTCACACTGGACAACCCCAAGAGAACCCGCCGCTGCGCCTGATTCAGCCGATTGTCGACGAACTGATTCGCGAAATCCGTCGCTCACTGAACTACTACCAGTCGCAATATCAAGGTCAGGGCAACCGCGGACAGATTGCTCAGCTCTACCTCTACGGAGGCGGCGCGCAGATGCATGGTGTCGCTGCCTACTTCGAGTACAAACTGGGCATTCCCACCCAGGTGGTAGACCCGTTCTGTGGCGACACGATTGAAGCCACGAACGTTCATCCCGACCAAATTCGCAGTGGCGCGCGCTGGGCGACCGTTTTGGGCAGCGCGCTCGCACCCGCTGAAATGGCTCAACCGTTCGCGGAGCCGCTCGTAGAGGAATCGCCCGCCGCGACGGAAGCCGCCGCGTAAGGAGGGAACCCGATGGCAGTGATTAATCTCATCGCGCAGGAACAGCATCTCCGCCGGATGGCGGAGCGCAAGACTCGTATGCTGGGGCTGGGCTGGCTGGCTACCGGCGCGCTGGTGGGCGTAGGCTGGGCGGGGCTGCTGATGTATACCGGCGCACTGACCTTCCAGATGGCGCGAATCGAGGAACAGATGGTCAAACTGCGCCCCACCGTACAGCAGCTGAAGCAAGCGCAGGCGGAACTCGGCGCACTGCAGCCGCTCGTTAACACCCTCCAGAACGCCCGCAAGGACACCGGACGCTGGCAGCAGCTGTTCCAGCACTTCGCGCAACACACCCCCAACGGCTGCTTCCTCACAGGCGCGGAGCTGGGCAAACGCGCCGACCCGAAAAAGCCCCTCGAAATCACCCTCAAGGGCGTCGCGGAGAGCCAGCAGCAGGTCGGCGAATTCATGCTGCGCCTGAACCAGCACCCCGAGCTGGAGCAGATCCGCCTCGATTACACGCAAGAGCGCGCCCTAAGCGAACAGCGAGTCGCCGTCGAGTTCCAGATTACCGCGCACATCAAGGGCACGGCGCAAGCGGAGCCTGAAAAGAAGGAGGAGCAAAGTGGCGGTCAGTAAACGCATTCAGCGTGCGCAACGCGCCTCGAAACTGCTGGGTATCGCCATCGCCAGCACGCTGCTACTGGGGCTGGGCAGTCTCTACCTGCCCTGGAGTATGACACAGGCGGCGCAAGAGCAGCTGCACCACAAGCAGCAGGAACTCCAGCAGGCACAGCAAGCCGCCAGTCAGCTCCGCCAAACCGTCGAGCAACTCCGAGCAACGCAACTCGAACTCCAGTTCTTGGAGCGCGGCGTTAGCGAAGCCGCCTATGTGCCCACCATGCTCAAACAGTTCGAGCAAACCGCGCTCCAACGCAAGTTGCAGATTGTCTCCATCCGCCCGCAGGTGGACAATAGTGCCCAATCCCCCAAAAGCGACGCCCAGAAATCCGTCCAGAAAGCCTACCACGAGCAACTGTTCGAGATTCAGCTGCGCGGAAAATTCTGGGATCTCATGAGCCTGCTGAAAACGCTGGAGACCTTTCCGAAAATTTTAGCGGTGCAGAGCCTGAACGCGCAAGCCAAATCGGGCATGGAACAATCGACCGAGAATCCCGACCTGGAGATTAAGATGATTGTGAAGGCGTTCATTTTCCGCCCAGCGCAGGCGCGCCCCGGCACCACCGCAACGCAGACAGGAGGATAGCATGGCGAAGATGGAGACCAGCGGAGCGAAGAAGCCCACGAATCCCAAGCAGTTGCTGATTGTGGCGGTGCTTTTCGTCGTGCTGATTACCATCGGCATCGTGCAGTTTGGCGGGATGATGGGCGGCGGAGACGCACCCAAAACGAACCCCCAGCAGTCGTCTACGACGAACTCCGGTGCTTCACGCGCCTCCGCACAGCCCAATCAGCAGGCGTCCCCTACAGGCATCCAGTTGCCGCCGCTTTCGCCGCGCGACCCGTTCCGCCCCACGATTGTAGCGGTGCAGGCGCAACCTGAGAGTAACAACAAAAAAGTTGTCCGGCCCACCCCCGCGCCGCGTCGCGAAATCACAGGGACGCCGCCAGTACCCCCCATGACCTTACCACCTGGACAGATTGGGCTACAGCCTGCCGAGACCGCGCCTCCTGCTGAACCCGAATATCCGAACTATCGAATTGCGGGCGTGGTTCAAGGACCGAACTCCGTCGCCATTCTCGCCGATACGGAAGGACGCCGCCGCTTCGTCAAGCAGGGCGACCTGCTCGAAGAAGGCTGGCGCGTCGTCAGCATCCAGCGCGGTACGGTTACCTTGCGCAAAGGGAAAGAGCAAATCACGGTCCGCGTCGGCGAATCGACCGCCCCGAATGGAGGCAACACACCATGAGAACGCAAACACCTTCTCTGATTGTTTGCTTGTTGAGCGCACTGATTCTGACGCCTGCCCTTGTACGCGGGCAGACTGTGCAGTCGGTGCGCGTTTTGGAGGAGCGGGGACAGACCCTGATTAACATTTCGGGCACTCAGCTGCCACGTCCTCAAGTGAGCGTGTGGCGTCAGCAGTTTCTGGTGCTGGAGTTCAGCGCACGCTTCAGCGGGCGTGGGACAGAGGTCAGCCTCAAGACGCCGCACGCCGTCAAACTCCGCTACGGCTGGTTCAGCAACCGTCCCCCCAAAGTGCGCGTGGTCATCACGATGCGCGGGTCGCAGCCCTACACGCTGGAGCAGACCGCGACGGGCTGGCAGGTACGATTGGGCAAAGCGCAACCGCTGGAAAGCGTGAACGAGACGCCCCCGCCGCTGGAGCCTATCGAGCAATCTGACAAGACCGTCGTCGCCAGCTCCCAATCTATCGCGCCGTCGCGCACCAGCACGCCTGAACCTGGCAAACCGCGCGAGACCATCGCGTACCGCCCCGCGTCAACGCCGCCAACGCCTGCACGGATTCTTGTCTCGCTCGACTTCGTGAACGCCGAAATCGGCGACGTGCTGAAAGCGCTGGCGATTCAATCGGGCGCGAACATCATCACTGCGCCCGATGTGAAGGGCACCATAACCGTTAGCCTGAGCCGACTAACCGTGGAAGAGTCGCTCAACCTGATTACGCGCCTGAGCGGCTACCGCTACGAAAAGCTCGACAACACCTATGTTGTGGGAACCGAAGAATCGCTCAAAGCGTTTCGGGGCGCGCCTGAACCGCCTGCGCCTCCCAAACCGAAAACCGTCGAGGCGTTCACCTTCAAAGTGGCGAAACCCACAGAGATTGCGACCTACTTGAGCGCGCGATTCCCTGAGTTGAAGGTCACCCCGTCCGGAGAGAAGGAGTCGACCTACCTGCTGGTAGAAGGCGATGCGGAGACCGTTGAGCGTGCTCGGGAAGCCGCCTACGCCTTTGAGCAGCAACTCACGGGCAGCGTGGAAGTCGTCACGGAGGTCTATCGCGTCAAGTACGCCGACTCGCGCGACCTTGCGCGAATATTGGGGCAGCTGGTTCCCGCGGTGAAAGTGTCGCTTGGACCAGACGCGCTGCTCAGTCGTGGCGGCGCAGGGGCAGGCGGCGGCGCGCAGGGCAGCGCGACAGGCGGCGATGCCCCGAGCCAGACCGCCCAGCAAATGGGCGCGCCCATGCAAGGAGGGAACGACTCAGGCGGCTCTCAGAACAGCCAGCCCCCCAATACCCTCGTGCTGGTCGGCACAGCCCGCGAGGTGC
>JAOAES010000150.1 GCA_026416655.1 Fimbriimonadales bacterium | reverse complement strand
GGGATGTCTGCAACTCAGGGAAGTTTTTGGTGACCCCAGGGGGATTCGAACCCCCGTCCTCCAGGATGAGAACCTGGCGTCCTAGACCACTAGACCATGGGGCCACCTTGCGGTCAATTATATTACCTGAAACGCCATCCTTTTGTCAAGAGGGCGTTGGGCGTTCTGTCAGGGCGTCATGCGTGAGCGGGCTTCGATCCGTTCGACGACGCCGTCGCGGCACACGAACGCCTCGAACTTTTCTGGTTGGGTCGCTGCCAGTCCGAACTCGCCATCGGCGCGGATAGCCATCACCGCGCACTGATGCGCTGCCACATCGGGCAGCCGACGCAGCATGAACTCGATACTGCGCGTGCATGCCTGTTGCGCCGAATAGCCCGCCCGCATGGCTTCCACCACGCGACTGGCTAACGCGAACCGCCAGATTTCCTCGCCGACGCCAGTGCAGACCGCGGCGCCCGCCTCGTTATCGGCGTACAGTCCTGCACCGACGATTGGCGAGTCGCCCACTCTGCCCGGGAGCTTCCAGGCAAGCCCGCTGGTGGTGCAGGCGACCACCAGATGCCCCGCGTTCCAGCCCAGCACGCCGACTGTGTCGTGCGATTCGGCGGGTTGGCGCGCGTGCCACTCCTTGCTCACGCGCACATCGTCGGGGTCGTCGCTGCGCTCGGTGGAAACCTCTTTCGGCGCCGTGCGCTGCTTGCGCCACTCCTGCCAGCGGCGCAACGATTCGGCGGTGAGCAGCTGCTGCGGTTCATAGCCCTGCTGGAGCGCGAACCGCGTCGCACCTTCGCCGACCAGCATCAGGTGGGGTGTACGCTCCATCACGCGGCGCGCCACATAGATTACTGGCATGATTCCGCGCACGCTCGCGACTGCGCCTGCCCGCAGGCGCGCCCCTTCCATCACAGCGGCATCCAGTTCGACCTCACCGTCGCGATTTGGCAATCCCCCGTAGCCGACCGACATCACCTGCGGGTCGCGCTCCACCGCGGCTGCGCCCTCCACCACCGCGTCCAGCAGCCGCATCGCCGAGTCGCTCTCGTTCGATTCTTCCCAGCGTCGCTGCGCCGCCTCCACGCCAATCCGTCCGAACCACCAGGTGGCTGCGAAAATCGTTTGCACCTCGCCTCGATTCGCGCACCATCGCGAAATCCCTGTTATCAGCGTGCCCGATGTCCCCTGCATCGGCACTTTATTGGCGACGCGCTATCCGCAGGATTTTTCGTGCGAGGCGGGAATCGTTTAGTTGTTATGAAGGCGATACGGCAGATTGGGTGGCTGGCGGGATTGCTCAGCGTGTGCGCGTTCGCCCAGCCAAAGCAAGCAGCGACCATCACCGTGAACCTGGAAAACGGCGCGACCGTCAAAGGCACGGTCAAACTCATCGCGCGCGTCCAGTCCGAATCGCTGGTGGAGCGCGTGGAGTTCACCGTCGACGGCGCCCTGCGCGAAGTGGACGACAGCACGCCCTACGAGTACGAGTGGGACACGGTCGCCGACAGTGAAGGCGAACGCACGCTCAAAATCACTGCCTTTCTGGAGGGCAACAAGAGCGTCTCCAAAGAGATTAAAGTAGTGATTGACAACGGAGTGGCGCAGGGCGCGGCGCATCATTACCGGCTGGCGCGCGAAGCGTTTGCGGAAGGCAAACTGGAAGACGCGCTGTATCATACGCGCGTCGCGTTGAAAGCCGATTCCGCGAATCGCGAAGCGCGCGTTTTGCAGATTCAGACTCTGTTGCGGCTGGGGCGCGCTGCCGAAGCCGACGACGCCGTGGAGGACCTCGCGCGACTCTATCCCGACATGCTGGAGACCCAAGAGTTGCGCGTGGCGGCGAGCCTGCGCCGCGCTAAAAACGCCCGCAACGAGCGCGAACTCCTGCGCAACGCCATCGACGCCCAGCACAAAATCAACCAGCTGCGCCTCAAAGCGTTAGGCGATTCTCGTGTGCCCGACGCCGTGGTGAGCCGCACGCTGCTGCTCATCGCTGAGGGCGAGGCGGGCGCGACCATCGACGACTTGCTGAAACTCGTAGACCGCGATCCGAGCAACACGCGCTCGCTGAACTTGCTCGCCTACGCCTACCTGAACGCGGGGCGCTGGCGCGATGTGCTGGTCATCACCAACAGCGCGATACGGCGCGGCGCAGCGAACGACTACACCTATGCGATACGCGGGCTGGCTGCCGCCCTGCTGAACGACACGCGCGAACAGGAGCGCGCCTTCACGGAAGGCGAAAAGATAGAAAAGGAGTCGAAGGCGTTGCTTGCGGCGCAGGCGAACCTCGCGATGCTGGGCAGACGCGCCGCCACCGTCGGTAGACTCGCGGCGCAGGCGCAGGGACTTAGCGACAACAGTCCACAGACCGCTTTCCTGCGCTACTGGAGTTTCGTCAACAATCGCGAATATGACCGTGCGAAAGATGCCTTCTGGCGCGTGCTGGATTTAGACCCACTGATGGCAGAAGCGTACCAGCTGCGCGGGATGCTGAACCTGATGGACGGACTGCGTCCGGGCGACGAAGACCTGATAGGCGTAGCCCGCGAGTGGTTCGAACTCGCCCTGACGGCGCGCCCGAACTACACGCCCGCCCACCTCGGTATCGCGATGAGCTACGCCTTTGAAGCCTACACGACCAAGCGCGACGGCAACCGCCCCAGCGCGGAGGTGTTGCAAAAGGCAGAAGAGGCGCTCAATAAGGCGTTGGCCGCGGCGCGCGATACGGCATGGGCGCAGGTCGGCGCGTCCTATGTCTACACGGAGCTGGGCAAGGTGCGCGAGGCGGATCAGGCAATCCGACGCGCGGCACAGTTAGACCCCAATCGCGTCACGAGCCTCACGCCGCCCGAACCGCCCCGCGCGATGGAACTGCTGATGGCGTTATTGTTCGTCCCGGTGTTTCCCGCGCCATAGCGTAGATGATAGGACGGCTCCGCGGCGTTCTGACAGCAATCGAGGAGAACCTCGCCCTGATCGATGTGGGCGGCGTGGGCTACGAGGTGCGCCTGCCGCCCAGCCTCAGGGAGCAGCTCCCGCCCCTCGGCGAGGCGATTACGCTCCATATCCGCACGCTGTTCAACGAAGAGGAGGGCGTTCTCTTGTTTGGCTTTCTGGAGCCGGCGCAGCGCAGGCTGTTCGACCTGCTGATTACTGTGAGCGGCGTGGGACCGCGCCTTGCGTTGAACTTGATGGGCGCGGGCGAGCCGGACGCCTTAGCCCGCGCGATTGCCCGCAAGGACACCCGCTACCTGAAGTCGCTGCCGGGCGTGGGCGCGAAACTGGCGGAGCGACTCGCGCTGGAACTCTCCGATAAGGTGGCGCAGTTCGCTTTCGAGCGACAGGTAGAACGGCTCGTGGCGGCGAGCCGGGCAAGCGCCATCGATTTCGACGCGCTGGTGGACGGTCTGATGCAGCTCGGCTACGCTCGGCGCGAGGCGCAGGCGGCGCTGAACGCCGTTCTCAGCGAGCAGCCTGACGCCGACGAGCAGACACTGATGCGCCTTGCGCTCGCGCGCCTCTCGCCCCGGCGTTAGCGTGGCACGGGCGTCCCCGCCCGTGCGTTCGGTAGCGTGACACGGGTGTCCCCGCCCGTGCGTTCGTTAGTGTGGCACGGGCGTCCCCGCCCGTGCGTTCGCTAGTGTGGCACGGGTGTCCCCGCCCGTGCGTTCGTTAGCGTGGCACGGGTGTCCCCGCCCGTGCGTTCGCTGTGCTTGAGCGGGACGCTCAAGCCACGGGGTATACTTTGAACATCGCGCAACGTCGCGCGTCAAAAACTTTACACACGGAGGTTTAACTATGCAGAAGCGCAACCGTTTCTGGTGGATTATCCCGTTCACTATCGGGATTCTGTTGTGGGGCGTCTGGAGTGTCGTGTTCTCCTCCACGCCTCTGAAGGCAGGTTCCAAAGCCCCCGACTTTATGCTTACTGGCAGCGACGGCAACGCCTATCGCCTGAGCGACTTTCAGGGCAAGCGCGTCGTGCTGATGTTCTACCCGAAATCGAACACCCCCGGCTGCACCGCGCAGAACTGCGCCGTGCGCGACCAGTACGAGAAGCTCAGCCAGCATGCCGTCGTGCTCGGGATTAGCGTCGATACGCCGGAGGCACAGGCGAACTTCGCCAAACAGCACAACCTCAAGCATATTGTGCTGGCGGATGCAGACGGCAAAGTCGCCGAAGCCTATGGTGTGCGCACAACGGCGGGCTTTGCGAGCCGAACGACCTTCGTGATTGCGCCTGACGGCTCAATCGAGAAAGTGTTCGAGAAAGCGGGCACCAGCACCCATGCAGAGGAGCTGCTTGGCTACTTCAACGCCAGCACGCAACAGGGAACCGCTCCCGCCGCCGAGAAACCTGAAATCGGCAAGCGCGTGCCGAACTTCACTCTGCCCAATATGAACGCACGCGAGGGACTGCCGAAAGAGGTGACCCTCTACGACATCAAGGATAAGAAAGCCATCGTCATCATCTTCATCGCCACGCGCTGCCCCGTCTCGCTGGACTACGACGAGCGCATGGCAAACCTCGCGAAAGAGTACGCGGATAAGGGCGTGCTGTTCCTCGGCATCAACTCTAACCATATCGAACCCGCCTCCGAAGTCACGGAACACGCGAAGCAGAAGGGCTTCACCTTCCCCGTGTTGAAAGACGAGGGCAACAAGGTGGCGGACATGTATGCAGCGCGAGTCACTCCCGAAGTGTTCGTGCTGGATTCGAACTTCACGCTGCGCTATCACGGGCGCATCGACGACAGTCAGAACCCCAATCGCGTCAGTCAGCGCGACCTGAAGAACGCGCTGGACGCGATTCTGGCTGGCAAGGAGCCGCCCGTGACCGAAACCCGCGCCTTCGGTTGCACCATCAAGCGCGTGCAGCGGTAAAGACCAACTGGTACGACGGCGTCCCCGCCGTCGTACCCCTCCCTACTGCTGCTTGACCTTGCAGGTTGAAATACCAAGCAACTTATAAGCGGGGCAGACGCCCACAAGTCCCGTTATGAGGGGGATAACGCCAATCGCGCCCCACCAGTTTTGAGCGTAGACGCCCCACCCAATGAGGGCGACGCCCACAATAATCCGCAGCAGGCGATCCGCAGCGCAGACATTCACTTGCATGATTAAATGACCTCCTGTTTGGGGATACGATAGGAATCATAAAAGGTTCCTGAGTCATCGGCGCAGTCGCCGCGTCAGTGCCCACAAATCGACGAGGGCGCGCCCATAGCGTTCCAAGCCGTAGCGGGAGCCCCCATGCTGGCGGGGGCGATGCTCTACTTCCACCTCCGCCACGCGATAGCCCAGTCGGTACGCAATCAGCGGCAGGTACCGATGAAAATCGCGTTCTAACCAAGGCAAAAGAGCGTCGGCGACCGTGCGGCGCATGCCCTTGAACCCACAGTTAATATCGTGCAGCGGCAGGCGGAACAGCAGGCGCAGCCCTGCATTGAAAACGCGCGATGCCCACACTTTGGGCACAGGATCGCGCCGTCGCCTGCGCCAGCCGACGACCATATCCGCTTCATCCGACTGCAGGATTCGAAGCATTATCGCCATCACATCGGGATTCTCCTGTAAGTCAGCGTCCAGTGTGAACACATACTCCCCTCTTGCCACCTCGAAACCTGTGCGGTAGGCGGCGGTCTTGCCTCGTTTTTCGGAATGGCGCAAGACTTTCAGGCGCGGCTCCTCCCGTTGCGCCTCCTGCAGATATTCCTCGCTTCCGTCGTCGCTGCCGTCGTCCACTAAAACCATTTCCCAGCGACACCCTGTCGCGTCAAGGGCGCAGGCGCACCGCCGTATCAGCTCAGGCAGGTTCGGGCGTTCGTTGTGGAGCGGGACAATCAGGCTCAGCGTCGGGGATTCCATTCGTAAGCTCGCGTGACCTCTAAGGGAGTAGCGTAGTCCAGGGTAAATCGGAACGGGGCGTTGGTACGTATCAGGGCGTAGTAGGCGGCACCTTCAAAGTCCATCGTGCGCAACGGTAGCAGGAGCGGACACACCCGCTCATGCACAAGGACCGCGTTGCGCTCAAAGTCGGCGGGCATTTTGCCTTTATAGACGCGCTGAGGTACAAGGATAATATCGCCAGGCTGTAGACCTGTCCCATCAGGAAGCAGTTTTTGAAAACCCGCTTGCTCGGCATAGAACATCCACCCCCACGAGCCAGCGTACCACACGCGCTCATTCGGGAACCGCTGTGCATAGTAGTTGGCGGTGCGCTTGTAGCGGATGGCGTAGTCGTAGTCGGCGGCGATGACCAGCAGGCTCAGTAGCCCCTGCGTCAGCAATAGGTTCGGGCGCTTGCCCGCGGCGGGGAGAAGCTGCAATACCAGCGGCGGCAGTGCGTAGAGCAGGTGGCGCATCGCCTGAAACGGGACGCCCCACACAGCCGTAATAAGCGCGAGCAGGAGCCAGGTATAGAGGAAGACTCTGACCTCACCCCCCTGCCCCCTCTCCGTGAACGGAGAGGGGGAGACGCCGTGCATTGAAGCAGGGACGCCCCCCTCTCCGTTTACGGAGAGGGGGGTAGGGGGGGTGAGGTTCACAAACACCGCCGCCCCCAACAACACCCCCCCACTCACCAGCCAGAACAACGTCTGCCCGTAAATCGGACGCCCATCAAACAGCGCGACATGCCAGTAGACTAATCCCGCGCATCCCAGCGCAATCAGCGCGGTTTTCCAGAGCCAGCCGCCGCCCAACGCACTCCGCCAGCGCGGAATCAGCCCCCACACAAGCAACAAACTCGCGCCCAAGCCTGCTACGCCGGGCAGCAACTTCGCCTCCCACGGCGCACTGCCCCTGCGCTCCTGCCACAAGTAAATCAGATGCACTTCACCGTCCGCCCACAGGTTCATCGCCGACCAGAGCGTGATGGGCAACAGCGCGAAGGCGAGCCACCCAACGCTGCGCCACGCACGTTGTTGCAGCGCATACACCAGCGCGAGCGGAATCCAGAAAAGTGCAGTGTATTTTGCCAGTCCGCTCAGCCCGCCCAGCAGCGCGCCTGCAATCAGATACCGCCTGTCGCCCCGCGCCAGCCCCTCAACCCAGCACGCCAGCCCGCCCACAAACAGCGCGAAACCCGGCACATCGCGCATCAGGTTCATCCCAGGCAGCACTGCGGGCGAGAGCAGCACCCAGCCCACGCCCCACCACGCCCACTCCTGCCCCAGCAACCGCGCCGTGAGCCGATGCATTCCCCACGCCAATAACGCCACGAACGGCACAAACGCCAGATGCAACCA
>JAOAES010000138.1 GCA_026416655.1 Fimbriimonadales bacterium | reverse complement strand
ACTACCGCAGCTCAAAACTTCGCGATATCGAGAAGCCGACATCGCTCTCGGCGGTCGGATGGAACCACCACACGCCGAGGTTCCAGTCTCCGAAGCGGCGTACCAGCGCGAGGTTGTAGAGCGTCGGCTCGCCCTCCATCGTCGCCTGGTGGGAATAGAACATCAGCGAGGTGTCTTGATCCAGTCGGTAGTTCGCGGCGATGAAGCCGATGTCGCGTCCGTTGCGCAGGCGTTGCCAGCCCGCCATCAGAGAGAGGTTGCCGTCTGTGCGCACGCCCATCAGGTATGCACCCTCCTGTGCCCGCGTATAGGTGGAGGAGAACCCGTACCCTGCAAGCAGGCTCACGGGCGTTCGCTCATCCTGACGCGCCAGCTGATAGGTGAGCTGCAGGGTGGCGCGCTCGCCGTACTGTGAGTAGCCGATGCCCAGGTCGAACCGGTCAGTCACGCCCGTCTTGATGAAGGTACGGAACCGGTTCTCTTCCGAGACGGGCGAGCCGATTGTGAACCAGCTAAGTCGTCCCTTCGGCACGGTCAGCTCCGCGAAGCCGACTTCCACATCGCTGCGCTGCTGCGACTGAATCACGACGCAGGCGGGGCATCCGCCCGAGCCTTCCTGCGCAAAGCTCACTGTTGCGATACCGAGCGCGAATGCGCTGACTGAAAGTTTCCAGAGTTTCATTTTCGCCTCCTGTGTTGAGTTTCGTGGCTTGGACAGTCTTGTCCAAGCAGGTGTGGCTTGGGCGTCTCGCCCAAGCGGTGGGCACGGACAGGATTGTCCGTGCGACGCTGCGTGGCTTGGGCGTCTCGCCCAAGCGCGGTGGGCACGGACAGGATTGTCCGTGCGACGCTGCGTGGCTTGGACAGTCTTGTCCAAGCAAAGAGTCAGGAAATCAGCTCATAACGCCGACGGCGGGACGCCGTCGTACCGGTAGGGGATTGCACGGGCTTCCCCGCCCGTGCCACTGGAGCTCAAGGGGCGCACGGGCGGGGACGCCCGTGCCACGAAACTCAACCCAGGGGCGGCGCACGCGGCGCGGAAGGTTCAAGTGGGGGAGAATGATTGCGAACTGCAGGTAAGCCAAAACAGGCTTGCTCCGTGGGCGAGATGCTCAGCGCCGTCAGCTCAGGCGCGTCCAGAACCCAGTCTGCCCAGTCCAGCGCGATTCGGGGCGCAGTGACAAACGGCATGGGCTTCGCATGCGCCAGCTGACAGCCAGAGCAGTCGCTGCAGGGCATGGTGTGCGTCGAGCAGCAGGAGGATGACGCCTCAGAAGCACAACATGCCGCGAAGAGGGCAGTGCGTTCCGAGCAACAAAACGGCTTGAGCCGCCCGGCGCACACGCACGCCTGCGCCCACACCAAACCGATTGGCGTCAGCACAAGCCACAACGCCCACAACGCAAGCCCCACACGGCGCATTACAGGGATTATACCCCTATCTGTCGAAATTCAGTTCCCATGCAAGAGGCTCCGCCAATGCGGTTCCCCGTCGGGCGCACCATCTTGCTCGGCGCGATGTTCATGGGCATGGGCATGACCCTCCCGATTTTCAATCACTTCGTCCCCATCTTCCTGCGCGAAATCGGGCTGAGCGCAACGCTGATTACTTTCGTGTTGACATGGGACAACTATATCAACATGTTTATGCAGCCCGTCGTGGGGCAGCTGTCAGACAACACGCGCACCCCGGTTGGCAGGCGTAAACCATGGGTGCTGGCAGGCGCGCCCATCGCGATGACCGCGTTCCTGTTCGTGCCGGTGGCGACCACCGCGTGGGGGATTATGTTGGCGATTTTCTTCACGAACTTCGGCAACGCGCTCATCCGCTCGCCCGGCGTCGCGCTGATTGGCGACCTGTACCCGTCGCAGCAGCGCAGTCTCGCGAATGGCATCATCAACCTCATGCTGGGTGTGGGGGCGGCGCTGGCATACTTCGGCGGCGGCGCGCTTTATGGGCAGTTCGGACGCTATGCTCCGTTTATCTTCGGCAGCGGCGTGATGGCGCTCGCGCTGACAATTGCGTTCTTTTTCGTCCACGAGCCGAAGCGTCCCCTTTACGAGCCAGAAGAAAAAGAGGCAGGGCTACTGGAGAGTGCGCGTGCGTTGATACGCGCCCGCAACTTCAATATGCTCTGGATGCTGGGCGCAATCCTGAGCTGGTTTATGGGCTTCACCGCGCTGGAGGCGTTGCTCTCACTGATTGGCAAAGAGGCGTTAGGGGTCGCGCCTGACGAGATGGGCAAGCTGGTCGCGTTGCTGCCCGCCGCGTTTATCCTCTGCGCCGTACCGAGCGGCTACCTCGCCACTCGATACGGGCGTAAGCGCATTATACTGATGGGGATTGGGGGATTAGTCGGGATGCTTCTGTATGGCTATTTTGTGCAGTCGTTGCCGATGCTTATCGGGTTTCTCATCCCTGCGGGCATGTTCTGGGCGTTGATTAATGTGAACTCTTTGCCTGCGCTGTACGACACTGCGCCCACACTCCGCGCGGGGATTATCACAGGGCTGTACTACTTCGCTTCGAACCTCTCGGCAGTGCTGGGACCGCAACTGGCGGGGGTGCTGGTAGACCTTACAGGCGAGAACTATCGGAATGTGTTTCTGTACGGGGCGTTCTTTATGGCGCTGGCGGGGGTGTGTATGAGTCGGGTAAGGGTACGGTGACCAACATCAGGTGTCGGCGCCCCGCCGAGGCAAGCCCAACGCTTGCCTCGCAGGAATCCCCAGCGTTTGGGCTAACTTATCTACTGAGGTGGCGCGATGCCCTACGAGTTCGTACTGCAAAGCCCGGAGAAGGTCGAGATCCGCTATGAAATCGCGGGGTTGGGCTCCCGTGCGCTGGCGGCGGTGCTGGACGACCTGCTGGTGCTGACGATTATCAGCGTGGTGGGGGCACTGCTGGCGCTTCTGGAGGAGACCACTCAGGCGATTTCGAACCTTTATTCGCTAATCGGCGAGGGCTGGCTGATTGCTGGGCTGATTTTCTTCGCCTACATCCTCTGGTTTGCGTACTATATCG
>JAOAES010000116.1 GCA_026416655.1 Fimbriimonadales bacterium | reverse complement strand
TTGAGTTCGGGGCGTCGTGCTGCAGGGCGAAGCGTTCTACGCGCAGGCAGTTTCGAACCGCATCACGAGGCTGTTTCGCCCTGCCTATCGACGCCCCGAAATTCTCGCTCCGCCGATTTACCTGCTTGAAACCGCCTCACTTGTGGAAAGCCCCCATCGGGAGGGATGCGACCAATGAGACGATTGTGGGGCGTTTTGTGGGGAGCTTCGGGAATTATTGCGTTTGTCTGCGCCGATTCATCGTCAAGTGTGCCACGCACACCGAACGGCATGCTCTGGGCGGGAACGACCTTTCAACTGCGGGCGACAGCGACTGCGGACGGCAACCTCGCTGCGTTCTCTAACGACACGCAAGTGCGAGTGGGGCAGGTGATTCGATGGCAGTGGCAACCGGCTTCGCCTGCAGGTCAATCCGCGCAGCAAGGCAACTCCGCGATTTTTCGCGTGCGCGTCGTGAACGATGGCAACGCCTGGGATAACCTTAACTTTGGGTTAGCTCAGTATGAATTCGACGATACCCCTCGCTGGACGGTCGCGCTGTTTGAGAACCCCGCAGGCGACGGTCAGGTTCCCGGAAGTCGGCAGATAAGCGGCGCAGGGAGCCTTCTGCCGCCGGGAAGCAGCATGCTTTATCTTGTGCGCTTGACTCCGCCTGGTAGTTCGATCCCCACCGACGGCGCGTGGGCGTCTCTCAGAGCCTCCACAAGCAACGGAGCAAATCCACAAACGTTAGGCGAGTTCACCGCGGGTGTGCTACGCTCCACATGGGTTCCACTCCGCGCCTGGTGCTACGGCAATCAGGTGCAACATGTCGCGCCTGTGTTGTATCAGGGGCAGCTCTTCTGGATGGGCACTGATATTACCACGAACGATACGCGCATCTTCTGGACAGGCGACACCGTAGAAAACACACAACAGAACGCGCCGCTGGGCAACGAACGCCGTGTGTATGGGCGTGTTTTACGTAGCTTCACACCCACAGGTTTTAGTCTGACGCTGGGCGCCGGTTGGTTCATGGGGCGAGGCAGCCAGCTCATTCGGATTGATCTGGGGCAGGTGGTGAGCAATAACACCGGTAGCGACCCTTTCTCAGTTGTTCAGTTCCCTGCTGGCGTGTCGCCGCGGCTGGATTTGGAGCCGCTGGTGTTCAACGGGCGGCTCTACGTGGCGGGGAGCGACAATCGGCTGTATGCGATTCGTGAAGACGGTGTGCGAGTGGGGCAGAGTGCGCCCGTGCCCAACTTGTATGGCGCGTTCTCCACGAATCTGGTGAACATGGGACGCGCTTTCTATATCGGCACATCGAATGGATGGATTCTGCAGTTCGATGCGTTCACAGGCACCCTCCGCACGGCGCGTCGCATCACTTCGCAGTCTCTGCATAGCCTCGCACCGACGCCCTTCGGGCGCGCCCTGCTGGCGCGAGCAGGCGACCGTGAGATTCTGGGGATCAATCCCAACCAGCTGAATGTGTTCTGGAAGCGCACGTTGGAGGAAGACATCGTTTCTCCTGTTGCCTCGTCGCCACTGAGTGAGGTGGGCGCCATCGTCACGCGCACGGGCAACCTGCTGGCGTTCCAAGCGCGCACGGGCGTCAATCTGCCGCACTATCCTCAGCGCGTTTTCGAAGATCAGACGCTTGTCCGCGCAACTCTCGGCTTCGCACGGCGCGCCGACCGACGCGCTACTTATGTATACATCCTCGCGCAACGCGACACAGGCAGCCCAACTCAGCACCAAGCGATGTTCCAAGCCGTCACGCTGGAGAATCCTTTCAACCGAGTGGCGTTCACCGAGTCGTCGCTGCATATCGGCTCCGAGTATCTCCCCTGGATGCTGTTCACAGGCAACCGTAATATCAGCCTCTGTTTGATTGCTTCGCGTCGTGCAAGTGACTATTGGGGCACGGTTGCAGCGATTCCGTTGCGCTAATCCTGTGTTTGTTTTGCCCTCGCGCGTTCACAAGGTACACTAATTGCGCGCGAGGGCAATTGTGAGAGGGAAACGCGAACGGATTTTCGTGTTTGCACGCACAGGGATTGGCGACATCGTGTACACGATTCCTGCGCTCCGAGCACTGCGTAGGCGGTTCCCTGAAGCGCACATCACCATCGAGGCGGGCGAGCGGGGGCACTCGCTGCTGCGCTACTGCCCGTATGTCGACGAGGTCTGGGTGCGCGTTCGCCCGCGCGGGCTGCGCGGCAAACTGCTCAGCATCTGGAACCTCTACAAAGGCAAGTTCGACCGCGCGGTGATTCTGGATCGCAGCGACGAGAAGACGCTGCACACCTTCTTGGCGCGCATTCCCGAGCGCTACGGCGTGCGCAAGCGACTGTTTGGCAAGCTGCTCACGGCAAGCGTGGAGTGGGATCCGAACGCGCACGACATGAACGACCACTTCCGCAAGGTGGTGGAGCTACTGGGTTGCGACACCAGCGACTGGCGATTGGAGCTGTTCCCGGATCCGAAAGCCTATCAGAGCCTGCCTGAAAAAATGGCGCAGGCGGGCTGGCGCGGCGAGCGACCGCTGGTGGGGATTAATCCCGGCGCGAGTTCCCCTGAGCGGCAGTGGCTGCCCGAACGCTACGCCCAAGTCGCGGACGCGCTTCAGCAAGAAGGCGTGCGCGTGGCGTTGCTGGGCGGCGCAGGCGACATCCC
>JAOAES010000083.1 GCA_026416655.1 Fimbriimonadales bacterium | reverse complement strand
CCAGATTCGCGATGTGGTGCTGAACGCGCTGAACATCCCGCGCATTATCGTCGGTTTCGTGTCGGGGCTGGGGCTGTTCTGGCTGTTCAACGCCTTCAAGTTCCCGCTGTTGCTGTTTTATGGTCTGGTGAGCGGCGTGGGGCAGTTGCCGCACTTCACCTTGCCGAAGTTGCTGGGCGCGTGGCTGGGGCATCGCTATTTCAAGAAGCGGTACGGCGAGGAGAACTGGGTGCGCTACGCGCCGGTGCTGCTGGCGGGCTTTTTCTGTGGGATGGGGCTGGTCGGCATGCTGGGTATCGCGCTCGCGCTGGTGGCGAAGTCGGTGTCGGTGTTGCCTTATTAGTATCCCAGTTCAAAGAAATAGCGGAGCCACTGTCCCGCGATGGGGGCGGCAATTGCGCCGCCGCCGCCCGCCTCCTCCGCCATCACGCAGATTGCCACGCGCGGGTTTTCCGCAGGTGCAAATGCGATAAACCATGCGTGCGTCTTGCCGCCCTTGCGGAACTCGGCGGAGCCGGTCTTGCCTGCCACGCGCACGCCGGGCACACGCGCCGCGCCCGCCGTGCCGCGCTCCACCACGCGCACCATCCCCTCAATCACCGATTCCCAGTGTTCCGGAGACGCCTCGTAACGATGAACCACTTCCGGCTTGATAGACTCCAGCACTTGCCCGTCGGGCGTACGGATCTCTTTTACCAGGTGAGGGCGGTACATCACTCCGCGATTGGCGATGCCCATCGTCATGAGCGCGCCCTGCAGTGGGGTAATCGTCAGGTAGCCCTGTCCGATGCCGTAGTTGAGCGTCTCGCCCCCGTACCAAGGTTGCTTGAGAACTTCGCGCTTCCACTGCGTGTCAGGAACCAGCCCTTTGCGCTCATGGGGCAGGTCGATGTCCGTGCGTTCGCCCAGCCCGAACGAACGGGCAATCTGCGCCAGCGTATCCGGTCCCAGCTTCTGCGCCAGCTGATAGTAGAACACATCGCACGAGAGCGCAATCGAGTCATAAAAATCCACGTAGCCATGCCGCTTCCAGCAGCGGAAGGTGCGCGTGCCCAGTCGATAGCCTCCCGGGCAGGTCACGCTCGTGCGGGTCGTGATGAGTCCGCGCTTGAGTCCCTCCAGCGCGACGAGGGGTTTGAAGATCGAGCCGGGCGCGTAGGCGGCCTGGATAGCGCGATTGTTTAGCGGCGCGCGCGGGTCGTTAATCAGCGGACGCCAGATACGATTAGGGATACGCGGCACGAACAGATTCGGGTCAAACGAGGGCTGGCTCACCATCGTCAACACTTCCCCTGTGCGTGGGTCTAACGCCACCAGCGCGCCGATATGCCCCTGTAGCAGCTCGAAGGCTTTTTGTTGCAGGCGCAGGTCGACGCTCAGCACCACTCGATTACCGGGGGTCGGCTCGAACTCTTGCAGCGTGCGCACGCGCTTGCCCAGAGGGGTTACCTCTACCTGTTCGCCGCCCGGCTTGCCATGCAGATACGGCTCATACGCCCGCTCGACGCCGTTCTTGCCTACGAAGTCCGCCCCATCGTACAGGCGCATGCTGAGCCAGTCGGTCGTCTCCTCTTGACGCGCGGTGTACTCTTTCAACTCCTCCTGCGAAATCTGCCCGACATAGCCCAGCAAGTGAGCGAACAGTTTCCCGTGCGGGTAGCGGCGCATCGCCTGCAGAGAGACCTCCACTTCGGGCAGGTTATACTGGCTCTCCAGCAGGTCGACAGCTTGCTCGAACGCCACGCCTTTTTGCACCGCCAGCGGCGTGTAGGGGTTGATTTTCGGGTTTTCGATGAGTTCGCGTAGCTCCTCAGGCTGCATACCGAGCCGTTGCGCTACGAGTGGGATGCGCTCCGGGTTGCGTCGCAGCATGTCGGGGATAACGCTCACGATAATCTGTGCGCGATTGGTTGCCAGAATCTGCTGATTCCGGTCGACAATCAGCCCGCGCGGGGGCGGGACACGCAGCAGGCGAGTGCGCACCAGCTCGGCACGCGCCGCCAACTCCTCGCCGTTGAGAATCTGCAGGTACCACAATCGCGCGGTGAGGAGGCTCAACACCAGCACGACAGCGAGCAACATGCCGTACTCGCGCATCGTGATGGCGCGCTTCTCCTCGCGACGAATCCCCAAGTATCGTTTTGGACGCTCGATCATCGCACTCGGACGCCGTGTCGATTGCAGCGTTGTTTCGGTTCTTTGCCTTTCTCGAAGCGTTTGCGCACGGCTTCGGGGCAATAATCGGTGGCGACCAATCCCGTGTCGGCGCAGATGCTGACGGCGGTGTATTCGGGAGGCGGTGGGGGCGGCGGCGGGGCGGGCGGTTTCGACTCGCGCGGTGCGCCGCCTACGATGCTGGGCGAGGATTCGCTGGTACGGGGCGTGGTGGGCGCACTGGCTACAGGCGCGGTTGCCGCGCCTGAAACCGCGGGCGGCTCAGGCGTTGTACGAATCGTCGTTTCCTCCGGGGCGGGGGGCGGCGTTTCGGCGGGCGGGGCGATAGGCGGCGGCGCGGTGTTGTCCTCTTGCTCAATCGCTGGCGGTTCTGGCTCAGGCGTCGGCTCAGGCGTCACTACCGCTGGCTCCGACGGGCGCGCGCGCTGCGCCTGCAACTTCTTCTCGATGGCGTTCACCTGCTCCATCATGTCCGCCCAGATCCGAGCGCACACAGTGCCCCCGAACACGCGCTTCATTGGGCGGTACTCCCAACGCTGCGTTTGCGGATTGTAGTACTCGCTGGCAACCCACACCACCGCCAGGTACTCATCCGTGTAGCCCACGAACCATGCGTCGCGATGGTCACTGGTAGTGCCGGTTTTACCGCGAGCGTTGGGGATGCGCGCTGCCGCCTTGCCCGTGCCGTTGACGACCGCCTGGCGTAAAATCTCGTCCATCCACTCTGCACTCTGAGACGACAACACGCTTGGCGTCATCAACGCCTGCTGCTCCAGAAGCACCACGCCGTTGCGGTCTTCCACGCGCCGGAGCATGAACGGTTCGATGCGGTTGCCCTTGAGGGCGAACACGCTGTAAGCGCGCGCCAGCTCGATGGGTTTGACGGCGGACGCGCCCAGCGCGAGAGGCAGCACAGGGTCTAACGGCGATTCGATGCCGAAGCGCGTGCGTGCGAACTCGGCGACCTTGTCCGCCCCGACCAGTTGCGCCGCGCGTACGGCAGGGATGTTAATCGATGCCGTCAGCGCACGGGCAACGCTCACACTGCCGCGAAACTTGCCGTCGGCGTTCTGAGGGCGCCACGGCTTACCCGGCACGCCACTGGGCAAACTCAGGGGCGTATCGGAAAGCGTCGAGTGCGGCGTGAGTTTGCCCAGTTCAAACGCGGTTGCATATACAATCGGCTTGAACGCGGAGCCGGGCTGTCGACGCCCCTGCGTGATGTTATCGAATTGCGACCGCCTGAAGTCGACCCCGCCCACCAGGGCACGAATCTGCCCAGTGCGCAGGTCTATTAACACGACCGCGCCCTGCGTCACGCCCTGCGCCTTGAATGCCTGCACCCCCCGCAGCAACGCCGACTCGGCGGCGCGTTGCATCTCCCAGTGCAGCGTCGTGTACACTTTCAGGTTGCCCTGCATGAGCAGTTCGCGTCCGTAGAGCGTTTCCAGCTCGCGCAGCACATCCATCACGAAGTAGGGTGCGAGGAAGCGCGAGCGCGGGCGGCTGCGGGCGAGGCGCAACGGCTCCGCTTTCGCCGCATCGCGCTGGTCGGGCGTGATATACCCCTCCTGCGCCATGAGATTCAACACCAGATTGCGCTGGAAAATCGCTTCGTCGGGATTGCTGAACGGATCGTAGCCCGAGGGACGCTGTGGCAGCGCGGCTAACAGGGCGCACTCCGCCAAGGTCAGCTTCTCCAGCGGTTTATTGAAATAGACCTGCGCCGCCGCCTTTACCCCGTACGCCCCGTTGCCGTAATACACCTGGTTCAGATAGAGCTCGAGAATGCGTTCTTTGCTCAGCCGACGCTCCATCTCCTGCGCGAGGATAATCTCCTGCATTTTGCGCGCGACGGTGCGCTGTTGCGTGAGAAACACGTTCCGCGCCAGCTGTTGCGTCAGCGTGCTGCCGCCCTGCTTGATATCGCCTTCCGTCAGGTTCACCCACAACGCCCGCGCCGTGCCGCGCCAGTCCACCCCGCTGTGCCGCCAGAAACGCCGGTCCTCTTTGGCAATCGTTGCGTTGATGAGATGCTTGGGGATTTCCTCCAAGGTTGCCGGTTCGCGGTATTCCTCCGCGATACGCGCCAGCATTATGCCGTCTGCAGAATAGAGAAAGCTCGCTTCACGGGGCTGGTAATTCTCGATAACGCTCACGGAGGGCATCATTTGCGCCACCTGATAGTACAGCACCCCTGCAAAGGTCATCCCGCCCAGCAGGAGTATCAGAAACAACAGCGTCAGATACGCCAGCAAGCGTTTCCACCAGCGCCGCCTCTTGCGTTTGCGCGGTTGCGCCTGCCCACCCGCCGACATCGCTTTACGCATCGACACCGTAAAGTATACCGCAACCCCAAGTAATACCCCCTTAATTGCCCCAGATTTCCGAAACAAGCGGCAGGAATTTTGGTTGGCTCGATGTATAATTAGGCTATTGAAGCGCTTCAATACGCAGTGGTGCAACCGAAGCGCGAAGGAGGACAGCGATGAAGCGTGGATTTACGCTGATTGAGCTACTGGTCGTTATCGCGATTATCGCCATCTTAGCGGCGATTTTGTTTCCTGTGTTTGCGCAGGCGCGCGAAAGCGCACGCAAGACGACCTGTCTGTCGAATGTGAAGCAGATGAGCCTCGGTATCATGCAATATCTTCAGGATTTTGATGAGTTCTTCCCAATGTCCCAGTATGGCGGCGGTAACACGAACATTCCCCAGATGCTTTGGACTGGCATGATTCACCCGTATGTGCGGAGCGGTCGTGTGGAGACGCACTGGATGAACCCGAATATGCGCTGGTATCCGGGGGTAGAGGGCATCTTTAGCTGTCCGAGCTACCCTGCCCCTCAGCAGAATGGACAATACGGCGTCCACTACGATGTGTTTCCTGACTTCTGGAACTGCTGTGCGCCCGGTTCGCAAACGGACGCCCGACACCGCGTGACCTCGTTCGCCGCGATCGAGACCCCAGCGGAAAAGGTGATGCTGACGGAAACGGGTGTGAACGACGCGACCTGGGGCTGGCCCTACTTCGGCACATGGCAGTGGGACTGGGCGGATTCGGTGGGCAACCCGCGCGGCTCGGCGGATAACGCCCGAATCGCGCTGGAGCGCGACTGCGACTATCGCCCCACTGGAAATGGCACTTGGGCAGGCTGCGGGATGCTGCCGCGCTACCGCCACAATCGCGTTGCCAACTTTGCCTTCTTCGACGGGCATGTGCAGGGCATGGCGCGAGGCAAAATCCTCTGGTTCAAGCACATCTACATCCCCGTCGGGCTGCCCGGTCAGTGGACGGCAGAGGGCTGGTATCCTTATTGATGGATTAGCCCTCACCCCCAGCCCCTCTTCCCCTGCGTGGGAGAGGGGAGCCGTGTTCCCTCTCTCTCACGCAGTGGGAGAGGGGGCCAGGGAGTGAGGGCAAAAACAGGGAGGGAACGATGAACCGAGAGACGAAACTGGCAATTGTCGCTATCTCACTGATTGTGGCGGCGGCGGTGATCTTCTTCTTCACCTACCGCAGCACGCAACCCCAGTTCGTGGAGCCAGACCCGAACGAGCTGGAGAAGCGCATCCAGCAGATTCAGAACGACCCGAATATGCCGCCGCAGGCAAAAGCAGCGGCAATCAACGAAATCCGACGGCGCATGGGCGGACAGCAGCAGCCTCAGACGCGCTAACCCTTCCGAAACGGCTCCACTAAGTGTAGTGCCAGCTCCTTCATAAAGAAGTGGCAGTCGGTGACAATCGGGAAGGTCTGGTGCGTGCCGCGGTCGGTGAGCTTAATCACCGTGTCGGCGTCGTTGTCCACGCAAAACACGCGCACCGAGGCGGGCAGCATGTTGCCCGTT
>JAOAES010000036.1 GCA_026416655.1 Fimbriimonadales bacterium | reverse complement strand
GGGACAGGCTGGGGCGGCGTCTACTCCCTCCCCGCGTGCGGGGAGGGATGGGGAGGGGCTAACCCTAACCCCCATCGAATCCATCCGCCCAGGTGACCTTGTGCTTGCTCACGATGGGAAACCGCATCGCGTAGTGCGCATCTATCGGCGCGCCTATCGCGGGCTGATGGTTGGACTGCGCCACGCTCACTCCGAGCAGACGCTGTGGCTCACGGCAGACCACAAAGTGCTGGCGAAACCTGCGCCGCGCACGCTGGGCGGCGCGGCGGACTGGTCGGGCATTCCTGAGCGGCTGCGCGGGCGGAGCCGTGAACTGCGACGGGAGATGACCCCGCCCGAACGCAAACTCTGGGCGCTGCTGCGCCGCGAGAGCCTCGGCGTCTCGTTCCGACGACAGCACCCCATCGCCTGCTTCATCGCCGACTTCTACTGCCGCGAGGCGCGACTCGTGGTGGAAGTGGACGGCGCAATCGTCCACGACGGCGCAGAAGCGCAAGCGCGCGACGCCGAACGCGACGCCTACCTCAACGCGCTGGGGCTGCGAGTTGTGCGCATACCCGCGCGGGAAGTAATGTGCAACCCCGAAGGCGTACTCATCATGGTGCAGCGCGTGCTGCAGGAGCAGTTCAGCCCCCACGGCGCCGTGTGGATGCCCGCAGGCGACCTGCGCACGGGCGACCTCGTTTTCTACGGTCCCGACCTGAAAGGCGTGCAACTCACCGCCGTAGAGCGAACCCTCACGGAGGAAGAGGTTTATGATCTCGAGGTGGAAGACGCCCACTCGTTCCTGACCGAGGTGTGCGCGGTGCATAATTGCGGTTCAGGAACCACGCTCGCCGTCGCCGAGAAGCTGGGCAGGCGATGGATTGGCGCGGATTTGGGACGGTACGCGATTCATGTCAGTCGCAAACGCCTGATTGGCGTGCAGCGCGAGTTGTATGCCGCGAGCAAGCCCTATCGCTCGTTCGATGTGTATAACTTAGGACGCTACGAGCGGCAGTGGTGGCAGCTGGATCGATTGAAAGGCGCGGACGAAGAGCATCGGCGCGTGGTGTTGCAGTTCTACAAAGCCGCCCCACTCGCCAGCCCGCCCCACCCGCTGCTGCACGGCAAAAAGGGCGCGGCGGTAGTGCATGTGGATCAGATTGACAGTATCTTCACCTACGAGGAACTGTGCGCTGTCGCCCGCGCGGCGCAACAGGCAGGCGCGCGCGAACTGCACTGCCTCGCGTGGGAGTTCGAGATGGAACTCAGCCGTAAAAAGGACGCGCTGGAAGCCGAGACGGGCGTCGCCGTCAAACTGCGCTACATCCCGCGCGAGATTATGGAGCCGAACCGCGCTGAGGTGCAGTTCTTCGAAGCGGGCGCCCTCGAAGCCCAAGTGATTCAAGGGAAGGACGGCGCGGTCGACGTCGAACTCGTCCGCTTCGCCCCCGCCTTAGCCGAAGCGCCCGAAAAAGAACTCGCCGCCCTGCGAGAACGCGCCGTCCAATCGCCGTTCGACTTCATCGACTTCTGGGCGGTGGATTTCGACTACACGCCTGATAAACCGTTCGAGCATCACTGGCAGGACTATCGCACCCGCAAGGAGCGCAAACTGAAAACGCGCACCGATGTCGGCTGGAAGTACGAGACGCCTGGCAAACATCGGATTGCCGTGAAAGTCATCGATGTATTCGGCGTGGACACCACGACCGTGCTGGAAGTGGAGGTGTAGCATGGAGCTGACCCATCAGAACCTGTCGGCGTTGCAGCCGCTGTTTAAGCCGTGGGAGGAGCCGACGATGCATCGGCTGCCGAACCCGAAGGCGGGCGAGCCTGCCATCCTCGCGCCGGGGCGTCGACCCAGCAAAATCCCGACGGTGCGCGCCATTCGCGCGGAAGTGGACGCATGGCGGCGCGGGGGCTACGGCGGCGTGAGCGCAACCTCCCGAACCCTCCTGCGCCACTGGTTTGAGGGGGAACACTTAGTGCGCACCGCGACGGGCGAGACCATCCCGTTCCGCTACCACTGGGCGCAGCGTGAGGCGATAGAAACCTTCGTCTATTTATACGAACTGCGGGGCGTGCGCAGCGTCGCCGCCCTGCTGACCGAGTTCGGCGACGAGTCGATGCGCGACCTCGCGCTGGGCATTCCCCACGAGGAAGACCGCTGGGCAAGATATTGCGCCAAAATCGCCACGGGCGCGGGCAAAACCAAAATCATGAGCCTCGCGATTGTGTGGAGCTACTTCCACAGCCTGTACGAACCCGACTCGGAACTCCCGCGCCACTTCGTCCTCATCGCGCCGAACCTCACAGTGTATGAGCGGCTGAAAGACGACTTTGAAAACGGCGCGATTTTTCACACCGACCCGCTGATTCCCGACGAGTGGCGCGGCGATTTTCAGATGCAGGTCGTGCTGCAGGACGAGCCAGGCGGAGCCGCCAGCACGGGGGCAATCTACCTCACGAACATCCATCGGCTGTATCCCAGCCGTGGAGCGGAGCGTGAACCCACCGCCGAGGGATTCAGCGCAATTTTCGGACCGACTGTGGCGCGTGAGCGCGCGCTGGATACAGGCGAGAGCCTGCGCGAACGCATCACGGCGCACCCACGCTTAATGATCCTCAACGACGAGGCGCACCACCTGCACGACCCTGACCTCGCGTGGAATCAGGCGATTCGAACCCTGCACGAGCAAAACTTGCAGCGGGGCGGCGCGGGCGTCTGCCTGCAACTGGACTTCTCCGCCACGCCCAAACATAACGACGGCGCCTTCTTCCGCCACATCGTCGTCGACTTCCCCCTGGGCGAGGCGGTCGACGCGGGCATCGTCAAGACCCCTGTGCTAGGCGAATCGGACGAACTGCTCGTGCGCGGCGATAAACACAGCCCCGCCCACGAACGCTACGCGATGCACCTCAAACTCGCCTACCAACGCTATGAGAAAACCTACGAGGAACTCAGCCGCGTGAGCAAACCCATCCTGTTTGTGATGACTGAGGATGCTAAAGCCGCCAACGAAATCGCCGACTACTTGGATAGCGACGCATTCCCGCTGCTCAAAGGCAAAGTGCTGAACATCCACACGCGCTTGAAGGGAAAGATTGTGACGGTGAGGCGCGGCGGGCGTGAGGTGAAAGAGTTCGTCGAGAGCGAGACAGGCATGAAACCCGACGAGCTGCGCGAACTGCGTAAAATGTCGCGCGATTTAGATAGCCCCGACAGCCCCTATCGATGTGTCGTCTCCGTGATGATGTTGCGCGAGGGCTGGGATGTGCGGAATGTGACTACGATTGTGCCCCTGCGCCCCTACTCCGCCCAGTCGGGCATCCTCCCAGAACAGACGCTGGGACGCGGACTGCGCCGCATGTTCCCTACAGGCGATGTGCCCGAAACGGTCACCGTCATCGAACATCCCGCGTTCCGCAAACTCTATCAGGAAGAGCTGGCGCAAGAGGGGCTGGACATCGCCGTGCTGCCCGTCCGAGAGGTGTTCAAGCAAACGGTCACGATTTATGTCGACCGTGAGCATAAAGACGTCGATTCGCTGGATATCGAGATTCCGCTCGTCTCCGACGCGATTGAGACCACGCAGGAACTGCAGGGCTTGACCTTCGAGGCGGTGCGCGAGGCGTTCCAGCGGCGGTTCCGCCCCTTGCCCATCGGCATGAAACGCGAGGGGGCAGTGGAATATAAGGAGCGTCACCTGTTCACTGACGAGGTGGTCGCCACGATGCAGCTGGACGCGGGGCTGCTGAGCAGCGCGTGGTCTGCGCCTGCGTTCTTTGCGCAGCAGTTGGGCAGGGCGTGCCATATCGCTAACCCGCACCAGACGCTTGCGCCGCTCATCGAACGGTTCATCGCCGAAGTGCTGTTCGAACGCCCCGTAGACCTCTACGGCGGCGAAGTTGACCATCGGATGCGCGACTTGGATGTGGCGGAGCATATTCGGGCGACCTTCACGCCGCTGATACTGGAGCGCACAGTGCGCCAGCAGCAGCGCAAGCGCATTAGTTATGGGCAACGGCTCTCCGCTTGGAAGCCTTATCAGGCGACCAGCCACGCGCAGCGTCCCGCGCTGGAGGCGCAGCGCACGCTATTCAATCTGGTTCCCTGCGACAATGAGTTCGAGAGCGCGTTCGTCGATTTTCTGGAGACCGCGCCCGATGTGGCGGCGTTCGCCAAGAACGCAGGACCGCAAAAGCTAATGATCGATTACCTCAAGCCCGACGGGCAACGCGCATTTTACGCGCCCGACTTCTTCGTGCGCACTCAAGCGGGCGACTGCTATCTGGTGGAGCTAAAAGGGCGCGTGGACAACTTAGTGCCGTTGAAGGCAAGCGCAGCGGTCGCCTGGTGTCAAGCCGCGACCAGTGAGCGGGCGCGCTGGCGGTACCTGTATGTGCCCTATCACATGTTCCAGCAGGGCGCGGCGGCGACGCTGGAGGAACTCAGCCGTGCATCGGAGCCTGTGTTGCAAGGGCTGCTGCAAGAGTGGGAGCGCAAGCAGCTTGCCCTACCGCTGGAAGAGGCGACGGCGCAGGCGGAGACGGAGAAATCGGTGCAGCTTGCCTTCCAGCGCGCGGGAATCACACAGCCGCCCGACGCTTACGCCGACGCGATGCGCCAAGCGGTGTTGCTGCTTGACCATGCCGAGCGGAGCCGAATGCCCACCCTCGCGCACGCTTTCCAACCCCTGCTGGGACCGCTGGATGAGTGCGCCCTGCGCCTGCTGGAGCGCAAACTCAAACCTCACATCCCCACCGAGCGCGACGCCATGCAGGAGTTTTTCGAACCCGACCTGAGCCATGTCAGCCCGCGCGAGCGCACACTGCTGGAGCGGTATCAACGATACCTCAAAGAGAACCTCGTGTATGGACGCCCGATGCAGCGGCTGGGCGTGCTATTGTTCTGCCTGCGCCACGCCCGCGAGGGCGACGCTTACGCCGCAGGAATCTGGGACGCCGTGCGCAACGAGTTCGCCCCGCCCGATTCAGACGCCCTGTTCGACCTGCTACAGCGCGTGAACGAGTTCCGCAATACGCGCGTGGCGCATGTGGAGACGCCCCTCAGCGACGCGCAAGAAGCGTGGAATGCACTATACGAGTGGCTAATCTGTATCACACTCTTGGCAGAAGCATCTTAAAGCTGCCTACGTCCAAATTACATCCTGAATATGGAATAACCCCCCTTGACGATGGGGTATGGAGGCGCAACGGGCTTTGTCGGCATCGCCGACCTGTTCCTGCAACTGGGGCTGATTACCGAAGACCAACTCCACGAAGCGCTCCAGAAACAACACGAAGGCGTGCCGCTCCCCCTGGAACATCTGCTGGTACAACTCGGACACATCACCGAGAAGGATCGCGTGCGCGTGATGGGACAGCACTGGGGCGTGCCGTTTGTCGACCTCGTGGAGACCCCGCCGGACCCCCAACTGACTTCGCTACTGCCCCCCGAACTCGCCAAACGCTATCGCGCCGTCGCCGTCAGCAAAGAGAACGGCAAACTCGTCGTCGCGCTGGCGGACCCGCTCGATATTTTCGCCATCGACGAAATCCGCCAGCACACTAAACACGAAATCGAAGCCGTCATCGCCACTGAAGAGGACATCCACAACGCGCTCAAACGGCTCTACCGCACCGACTCCGCCGTCACGGATACCGTCAAGGAACTGATGCGCGACCTCGGCGAGAGCGAGATGCTCGTTCATGAAGGCGCGGAAGAGGAACTCTCAGCGGAAGAGCTGCGCGAAATCGCCGACGACGCGCCCGTTGTGAGGCTCGCGAACATGATTATCACGCAAGCCATCACCGACGGCGCAAGCGACATCCATATCGAACCCACGCGCGACTGCGTGAAGGTGCGCTACCGTATCGACGGCGTGATGATCGACTCGATGGTGCTGCCCAAGCGTGTGCAGGCGTCGCTCACCTCGCGATTCAAGATTCTGGCGGACATGGACATCGCCGAGAAGCGCGTGCCCCAAGATAACCGAATCAGCGCGACCATCGACGGGCGCGAGTACGACTTTCGCGTCTCTACCCTGCCCTGCATCTACGGAGAGAAAATCGTGATGCGCGTGCTGGACAAGTCCAGCGTGCGCGTCGGGCTGGAGAAACTCGGCTTCCTACCCGACACGCTGAGCAAACTGGAAGAGGTCATCAGCCGCTCCTACGGCATCATCCTCGTCACAGGTCCCACAGGCTCCGGTAAGTCCACGACGCTCTACTCGATTCTGTCGCGCCTGAACACGGGGCTGGTGAACATCATCACGGCGGAAGACCCCGTAGAGTACGAACTGCCGGGCATCAATCAAGTGCAGGTGAACCCGAAGGCGGGGCTGACCTTCGCGAGCGCGCTGCGGGCGATGCTGCGTCAAGACCCCGACATCATCATGGTGGGCGAGATGCGCGACCGCGAGACCGCCACCATCGCGATTGAAGCCGCGCTCACGGGGCACTTGGTTCTCTCCACCCTGCACACGAACGACTCATCGAGCGCGCCGCCGCGCCTGACCGAGATGGGCGTGGAGCCGTTTATGATTGCCTCCGCCCTGATTGCGGTGCTGGCGCAGCGACTGGTGCGCACCCTCTGCCCGCGCTGCAAAGAGCCGTACCAGCCCACCGAGTCGGAGTTCACCCGCTACGGCTTTACCCCGCCCCCGAACGTGAGCGAGCTCACGATTTATCGCGCCAAAGGCTGTGAAAACTGCAAAAACACAGGCTACAAAGGGCGCACGGGCATCCACGAACTGCTCGTGATGTCCGACCCCGTGCGCGATTTGATTCTGAAACACGCCGCCGCCTACGCCATCCAGAAGGTGGCGGTGGAGCAGGGCATGCGCCTGCTCAAAGACGACGCCCTCGAAAAAGTGCTGCTCGGGCGCACCAGCATCGAGGAAGTCGTGCGCGTCATCTACAGCGGATAGGAGGCTACTATGGTCGCTCAAACGCAATCGATCGTGCAGAAGGTGAAAGACCTCGCGGTGCTGCCGCAGGTGGTGCATCAGATTATCCATCTGACCAGCAACCCCAACGCCAGCGTGAGGGACTTAGAACGGCTCATCAGCATCGATCAAGGCATGTCGACGCGCGTGCTGAACACGGTCAACTCGGCATACTACGGCTTCTCGCGCAAAATCGCCTCCGTGAAGGACGCAGTGGTGCTGCTGGGCTTCAAGACAGTGCGCAACCTCGCGATGACCGTGAGCGTGTTCGATATGTTCGTGGGCAAGACCGACCGTCAGAACCTGCGGCGGGGCAAGTGGTGGCGACACTCGATTGACACGGCGCTCTGCGCGCGGCTCATCGCCTCGCAGGTGGATGGCGTCTCGCCCGACGAGGCGTACACGGCGGGACTACTGCACGACATCGGCAAAACACTGTTGGATCGCTATGGCGAAACGCCCTACGAGCAGGTGGAAGACCTGATGGCGCAGGGCGTTCCTGAGCTGGAGGCGGAACAGCGCGTGTTCGGCTGCGACCACGCCGAAGTCGGGCGCGCGGTCAGCCTGCATTGGGGCTTCCCCGAAAAACTGGTGGAAGCGATTGGCGAACATCACGCGGAGTCACCCGGCAACTGGCACGATACGGGGCTGGTCGGCGTGGTCATCTTGGCGAATCATCTGGCGCACACGCTGCGTCAGCCCGACGCGCCCGACGACTGGTGGTTCTATCTGCCGGGCTGGCTGACGGAGACGCTCCGCCTGAATCCGCAACAGTTGCAGTCGCTTTACTTAGGCTGCGAGGCGGAGATTCAGTCCTCGCCCATGGCGGCGCTGGGGCGTTAAACCCCGTATCCTTACAATAGCCTGTGCGTGTGTTTTATGGCACAACTTCTTCGGCAGGTGGCAAGCCATGACAACCACACTGAACGAGCTGCGCACGGACGCGCTGCGCGAGATAGGCAATATCGGGCTGGGAGGCGCGGTGACGGCGCTGTCTGACCTGACAGGCGTGCTGTTTACCCTCGAAGCGCCGCAGGTGCTGACGATGGACACTGGCGCCTTGCCCAGCCTGTGCTGCGTCGCCCCCGAATCGCTGGTGGTGGGCACGGTCTCGCGTGTGAACGGCGACTGGGCGGGCGAGGCGGCGTTCCTGTTCCCGTGGGAAAGCGCGCGCGTGCTGTGGCAAATCCTTGTGCAGACGGCTCCCGAAGGGCTGGAAGACCTAAGCGAACTCTACCAGTCGGTCATCAACGAGGTCAGCAACATTATGCTGGGCAACTACCTGCAGGGGATTAGCCAGATGACCGGCTTCACGATGCACATGGAGCCGCCAGCCTTCGCCGCGGATATGGCGATGGCGGTGCTGAGTTCTATCCTCGTGGAGGCGTTATACGGGCAGCGCGAACTGCTGGCAATCGAGACCGCTTTCAAGACCCCCGAACACGAGTTTCGGGGCTACTTCCTCTATCTGCCCGAGACGGGCAATCTGGAGAAGCTGTTCGGCGTGCTGGGAATCTGAAGGAGCGAGCGATGGCGGAGGTGAAACTGGCAGGCATGGGCGAGATTGTGTGGACGCGCAGCACGGGGGCGTTGGGATGCATCGGGCTGGGATCTTGCGTGGGAACCCTGCTGTTCGACCCGCGCACACAGGCGGCGGCGCTGGCGCATGTGATGTTGCCGGAAGCGCACGACCACGACGCGCTCACAATGCCAGGCAAGTACGCCGTGACTGCCGTGCCCGCGCTGCTGCGCCTCCTGGATACGCCCCAAACGCTGGCGTCGCGCCTGAAGGCAATCCTTATCGGCGGGGGCGAACTGTTCCAAAACCGCAGTCAGGCGCTGCGCATCGGCGAGCGCAATGTGGAGACGCTCCACAGGATTCTGAGCGAGTTGCGTATCGGCGTCGTGTTCGAGCATACCCGCGGCAGTTCAGGACGCTCGTTCGAGTTCGATGTCGCGACCGGTCTGATTCGCGTGCGCGCGGTGGGAGCCACACCCGTAGAGCAGGACTTGTCCACAGCGTTGGGCATTTTTCGGAGAGCCGCTTAGTGGAGGGAGCCATGAACAAGATACGAGTGCTGGTGGTGGACGATTCGATGTTCATGCGGCGGATGATTAGCGACCTGCTGAGCCAGGACGCCGAGCTGGAGGTGGTGGGCGCGGCGCGCAATGGCGAGGAAGGACTCCAGCTGGCGAAGCAGCTCAAGCCCGATGTGATTACCCTCGATGTGGAGATGCCCGTCATGGACGGCGTGACGATGCTCCAGAAACTGATGCAGGAGCAGCCGACGCCTGTGCTGATGCTCAGCAGCCTGACCACCGAGGGCGCGGAAGTCACGCTGAAGTGCCTTGAACTCGGCGCGGTGGACTTCGTCGCGAAGCCCTCTGGCTCTATCTCGCTGGACATCTATAAAATCTCATCGCAGATTATCGAGAAGGTGAAGGCGGTCGCGCGGGCGCGGGTGGCGGTCGCGCCGACGACGCCGCGCCCGGTTCTCGCGCCGCCGCAGCCCAGTGCGTACGTGGGACGCCCCACGCAGGACGCGCCGCTGGTGGTCATCGGCGCCTCCACAGGCGGTCCGCGCGCGCTCCATACCGTGATGAGTAGCCTGCCAGCCGGGCTACATGCCAAGTTTCTGGTGATTCAACATATGCCGGAAGGCTTCACGCGCTCGCTGGCGGAGCGGTTAGACCGCAGCAGCGCGTTCACGGTGCGCGAGGCGCAGGGAGGCGAAACGCTCCAGCCAGGGATGGCGTACCTCGCGCAGGGCGGGAAACACCTCAAGGTGGAGCGCGGGGGCAAGCTGACGCTTACGCAGGACCCGCCCGTGCATGGGGTGCGCCCCGCCGTCGACATCGCCCTGCTCTCCATCGCCCAAAACTACACGGGAGCTGTCGTCGTGGCGATTCTGACGGGAATGGGCTCCGACGGCGCGGCGGGACTGCGCGCCCTCCACGCTAAAGGCGCGTACACCATCGCCGAAGACGAAAGCACTTGCGTCGTGTTCGGCATGCCACGCGCCGCCATCCAGACCGGGTGCGTCAAGCGTATCGTTCCGCTCCATCAAATCGCGGAAGCCATTACAGAGGGGGTGAAAGAGTTATGCAACAAATTCCAGGCGGCGTAAGCGTGCCGAAAACGCCCGAACTGCTGCGCGACTTCGAACAGTTCAAGCAACTGCTCAAGCGTCGCGCGGGGTTAGACCTCGACCAGTATAAGTTTGAACAGACCTATCGGCGCATCTACACGATGATGGAGCGCGCCGGGTATCAGAAGTTCACCGACTACTTCAATCACCTGGCGGCGGACGAGGGGCGTCTGCGCGCCTTCATCGACCGGCTGGCGATTAATGTGTCCGAACTGTTCCGCAATCCGGAGCAGTTCGAGATCCTGCGCACGCAGGTGCTGCCCGACCTGCTGAAGCGCAGCCTGCATCTGAAGCTCTGGAGCGCAGGCAGCTCCTACGGCGCAGAGGCATACAGCATGGCGATTCTGCTGCACGAACTCGCGCCGAACCGCTCCCATCAGATTCTCGGCACGGACATCGACCAGGAAGTGCTGGAGCGGGCGCGGCGCGGTGTGTTCGCGGAGAGCGATATGCGCAACGTTCCCGCCGAGTATAAGCAGAAGTACTTCCGCGCGTTCCAAGAAAACGGGCGCACGCTCTACGAAGCCGACCCTGCGCTCAAGCGCTACCTCAAGTTTGAACGACAGAACCTGCTCTCCGACCCCTATCCGCAAGGGTTCGACCTAATCGCATGTAGGAATGTCGTTATCTATTTCTCGGACGAAGCGAAGGAGCGCATCTTCCGGGAGTTCTACAACGCGCTCAAGCCGGGCGGGTATCTGTTCCTCGGCAACACTGAGCGCATCTTCAACTACGCGCAAATCGGGTTCGAGAACCCCAGCGCGTTTTTCTACCAGAAACCACAACAGGAGGTTCAACGATGGCGAAGCGCATCATGATTACCGACGACGCGCTGTTTATGCGCGTGACGCTGAAAAACATTCTCACGCAGAACGGGCTGGAAGTCGTTGCCGAAGCCTCGAATGGACGCGAGGCAGTGGAACTCTACGAGCAACATAAACCAGATCTTGTGTTCATGGACATCACGATGCCCGAGATGGACGGGCTGGAAGCGTTGAAAGCCATTCGCGCGAAAGACCCGAACGCGAAAGTCGTGATGTGCACTGCGATGGGGCAGAAACAGATTGTCGTAGAGGCGATACAGGCAGGGGCGAAGGACTTCATCGTGAAGCCGTTCCAGCCAGAGCGCATCATGGAAGCCGTGCAGAAGGTCGCATAAGGAGGCGAGAGGGCGTGAAAGCAGAATACATCAATCCGTTTATCAGCGCGGCGATGAATGTGTTCCAAATGATGGTGGGCGTCACGCCGCAGAAGGGACAGCTCAGCGCACGCAAGGGAATCTTCACCTCGCAGCAGTGCAACATCGTGCTGGGCGTCACGGGGCAGCTGGAAGG
>JAOAES010000350.1 GCA_026416655.1 Fimbriimonadales bacterium | reverse complement strand
AGATGTGTATAAGAGACAGATTGTTGCCCCGCGCGTAGCCGAGATTGGCGTCGTTGGCGATCAGCACAACCTGGGGAAACTCCGAGCGCACCATCGCTGCGCTGCCGTCGGTGGAGGCGTTATCGACGACGATGACCTCCAACGGCTCCGACGGCGGATGGCGATAGAGTGACCGCAGGCACGCCCGTAGCAGGTCGCGCGTATTCCAGTTCACGATGCAAATGCTGAGCATGGGCGCGTGTCAGAACGCCGCTTTCATCGCCTGCACGCGCTCGGCGATGGTCTGCGCCGCGCTCTCCAGCGGCAAACGCTCGGGGTTCTTATCCGTGCGCAGGCGCAGCTCCACCTGCCCGTCTTTCACGGCGCGCCCCACCACCACCTGCAGCGGAACGCCAATCAGGTCGGCGTCTTTGAACTTCACGCCACTGCGCTCGTCGCGGTCGTCGTACAGCACTTCCAGGTTGTGCGCAGTGAGTGCCTCGTACAGGCGTTCGGCGGCGGCGCGCTGCTCGGCGTCTTCGGGGTTCACCAGAATCAGAATCACCTCAAACGGCGCAACGGTGATGGGGAATCGGATGCCATCCTCGTCGTGGTGCGCCTCCACAATCGCGGCGAGGCAGCGGCTCACGCCCAGCCCGTAGCAGCCCATGATAATCGGCTTCTGGTTGCCCTCGGCGTCCGTAAAGAGCGCGCCCATCGCCTGACTGTATTTGACGCCGAGCTGGAAGATATGCCCCACCTCGATGCCACGCACCTCGCGCAGCACGCCTTCGGGGTGGCGCGGCGACGGGTCGCCCGCTTGCGCCACGCGCAGGTCTGCCCAGATGGGTTCGGGAAAGTCGCGTCCCCAGCACACATGAATCAGGTGCGCGTCGGGGGCGTTTGCGCCGGTGATGAAGTCCTGCAGCCCACGCAGTTCATAGTCGGCGTAAATCGGCACCTCTGCAGGCAAGCCCACCGGTCCCGCAAAGCCCACAGGCGCGTTCGTGAGTTGCTGAATCGTCGCGGCGTCCAGCATCTCCACGCTCTCGCCGTCTAAGGCGTGCATCAGTTTGTAGGGGTTCAGCTCGCGGTCGCCGCGCACCAACGCCGCCACGGGCTTGCCGTCCACGCGCATCAGGAGCGTTTTCACGAGCCGGTCGGGCGTGGTGTTGAGAAACGCGCACACCTCTTCCACCGTGCGGGCGTTGGGCGTATCCACTTTCTGCGCGGGGGGCACAGCGTCGATGGGCGGGGGCGTGAGTTTGGGGTCGGGCAGCTCGCACCGCTCGGCGTTCGCAGCGTAGCCGCTCTTGTCGCACTGCAACACCTTGTCCTCGCCGCTCTCGGCGATAATCATGAACTCCTCGTTGCTGCCGCCGCCAATCGCGCCCGCCTCCGCGTCCACAATCAGCGTGGGCAAGCCCATCCGCTCGAACATTCGGATGTAGGCGTTGCGCACTTTCTGGTACATCGTCTCCAGCGCGCCCTCGTCGGTATCGAAGCTGTAGCC
>JAOAES010000343.1 GCA_026416655.1 Fimbriimonadales bacterium | reverse complement strand
GAGTTTCTGAAGCCCGTTGCGGAGCCGAGTATTCTGACGCAGGAGCAGCTGTTCCTGAGCGGGGAGGCGGGCAAGGGCATGGTGTTCGGGATTGCGCTGGGCGCGGCGGTATTGGGGATTCTATTCGGCGTGGCGCGGTATCGGCGTGGCATGCCCCCTGCCGAGGCGCAGTTGCGGGGCGTGTGGGGCGCGGCGTATAAGCAGTGGGGCTACGACGGTGTGATGCGTGCGGTGGGCGTGAACCTCAGCGGGGCGATTGCGCTGGTGCTTGCCGTGATCGTGGAGAGCTTGATTGATACGCTGGTGAACGTCGTCGGGGCGTTGGCGCGGGTCGTGGGCGAGTGGCTGCGCCCGTTGCAGAGCGGCTATGTGCGCTCATATGCGTTCGTGATGATGCTGGGGGCGTTGCTGTTGCTGATTGCGGCGTTTGTCTATGGCTTGCGATAGGAGGCGGGCAAGGCGTTGGAGAAGGCGTGGCTGATTTTACCGGGGCTGTTGCTGCTCATCGGCGGCGGTGAGTGGCTGGTGCGGGGCGCGTCGCGGCTCGCGTCGCTGCTCGGCGTGCCGCCCGTCGTGATTGGGCTGAGCGTGGTGGCGTTCGGCACGAGCGCGCCAGAACTGGCGGTCTCTGTGCTGTCTGCCTATCGCGGTCAGCCCGACATCGCTGTCGGAAATGTGGTCGGCAGCAACATCGTGAACATCCTGCTGATTCTGGGACTGTCGGCGGTGGTCGCGCCGCTGGCAGTCAGCGTCCGCCTGATTAAAATCGAAGTGCCGATGATGATTGGCACCGCGTTGCTGTTCTTTGCGCTGGGCTACGACGGCAAACTCACACGGCTGGACGGCGCGATTCTGGTGGGCATCTTCGCGGTATATCTGGTGTGGATGGCGCGCACCGCTCGCTCCGAGCCGATTCTGCAAGAGGAGCTGGAAGCGGCAGGGGCAATCCCGCGCAACGGTTGGACTTATCTCAAGCTTGCGGGGCTGATTCTGTTTGGGTTGGCGGGTTTGGTGCTTGGCTCTGAGTGGCTGATTCAGGGCGCGGTCGCAGCGGCGCGCGCGATTGGCGTCAGCGAGCTGGTAATCGGGCTGACGGTCGTGGCGGTCGGCACCTCGCTGCCCGAGCTGGCGACCTCCGTGATCGCCAGCATGCGCGGCGAGCGGGACATCTCGGTCGGGAATGTGGTCGGGAGCAACATTTTCAACATCCTGTCCGTTCTGGGTTTCAGCAGCCTGGTCGCGCCCGTGAGCGTCGCAGTCGCGCCCGCTGTGCTCCGCTTCGACGCGCCCGTGATGATTGCCGTCTCACTGGCGTGCTTCCCCGTGTTCTTCAACGGTTTTCAGATTAAACGCTGGGAGGGCGCGCTCTTTGTGGCGTATTACATTTTCTACACGGTCTACCTTATTCTCTATTCCACGCAGCACGATATGCTGGAGGGTTACCAGTGGGTGATGCAGTCGTTTGTGTTGCCGCTGACCGCCCTCACGCTACTGGGTACGCTCGTGTTCGCGTGGAATCGGCAGTATCTGAAGCCGCGAAGGATTAGCAAGCGACGGGAATCTCTGACCAGTTCTGAGCAGTAGGCGTTCCGGGAGAAAATCGTTCCTCTACGATAAGGGCGCGTCGCGGACGCGCCCCTACAAAGCACGCCGGTTCTGCAGAACGGACTGTAGGGGCGCGTCCGCGACGCGCCCCTATGGTGAGTTTACAGCGATTCTTCAACCGCATCGTCGCACGCTGCTGCGCACCACCAGCGTTCCCGGCAGCAGGATTGGCTCTGGCGAGGCAGGCCCGCCGTGTTCTATGATGTGCAGCAGCAGCTTCACCCCCTCGCGTCCCATATCCGCCATCGGATTATGGATAGTGGTCAGGCTGGGCGAGAACGAGTGAATCGCAGGGATGTCGTCGAAGCCCGCAACCGAAATGTCTTGGGGCACGCGCACGCCGTGATGTTGGAGTTCCTGCAGCAGCCCAATCGCGGTCAGGTCGTTGGCGCACAGCACAGCGGTCGGTCGTGCGTCCAGTTGCAGGAGCTGTCGCGCCGCGTCGCGCCCTGATTCGAGCTGATACCTGCCTTCCAACATCCACTCCTCGCGCACGGGGATACCATGCTCAGCGAGCGTCTCGCGGAAGGCGCGTTCGCGCTGCAGCGCGCTCCAGTAGCGCGGATGCCCGCCGACATACCCAATCGCGCGATGCCCTTCCTCAATCACCCAGCGCGTCAACTCGCGCATGCTGGCGTCGTTGTCCACATCCACGCAGGGCAGTCCATATGAGGGTGGTAGCGTTGACCCCACCACGACCGCGGGCTTGGCGCAACGCCGTCGCCACTCCAGCAAGGGCGAATCGATTTCGGGCGCCAGCAGCAGCGCGCCCTCGGCGTTGGATTCGCACAGCCGCTCCCACAGCGTCGCCTCGTCCAGTGCGGTAGTAGTGCAAATCGTAAGGCTGTAGCCCAGCGGCTCCAGCGTGGACAGGATGCCGTCCAGCACATGGTAGTTGAACGGATTGCGCGTGGGCGAGGGATGATGACGCTCCAGCACAAGCGTCAGCGTGTAGGTGCGCTGCGCGACGGGCGTGCGGGAAAGGCGCGGCGAGTAGTACCCCAGCTCCTGCGCCGCTTGCAACACGCGCTGCACCAGCACCTCGCTGTAGAGGTTCGTGCGCCCATGCAAAATGTTCGACGCCGCGCTCACAGAGCAGTAGGCGCGTTGCGCCACATCGCGTAAGGTCGGCTTCCGAATCGCCCTCTCGCCCATGTTCACCCCTGTATATTATATCCCAATCCCCCTCGCGCTTCAAAACTCTTCAAAACTTGCCCCGCCTGTTTTCAAAAATATATCGACACAAAAAAGTTGACACGATGCTCCAATCCGTGCTATAATACGGTTGCCTCTTGCGGGCGCAATCTTATCAGGAGGAAGGATGAGATGAAAAACCTACTGGCGACGCTGCCATCTCGCGCAGCGAAAGGAGTTTTTGTGGGAGTCTTGTCATTGACGCTGAGCGCGTTTGCGCTGGCGCAGAGCGTGTACTATGTGCGTGCGGGGGCTACGGGCAACGGCTCCAGCTGGGCGAATGCCTTCGGGAGCATTCAACAGGCAATCAACGCCGCGCCCGCAGGCTCCGAAATCCGCGTGGCGCAAGGAACCTACAACGAGCGACTGACCATCTCGCGCAACATCCAGCTGAAGGGCGGCTACGCAGGCACTGGCGCAAACCCTGACGACCGCAACATCGGACAGTATCAGACCATCATCGACGCAGGAAACACGGGCACGGCGATTACCCTCAACCACAACGCATCCAACGCGATGCTGATTGAGGGATTCATTATCCAGAACGGGCGCGACACGCCTGCAAGTGCGTTCGATGACGCTTACGGCGGAGGACTATATCTCTACGCTGGCTCGCCGACTATCCGCTACAACTGGTTCCGCAACAACACAGCGGCTTCAACAGGGAACTTCCAAGAAGCCAGCGGCGGCGCAATCTTTGTGTACGAGGGCGCGCCGATTATCGAGAATAATATCTTCTCCTTCAACTCTGCGACTTCGTCTTACGACTCCACAGGCGGCGCTGTGTGGATTTATGAGAGTCGGGGCGCGCAGATACGCAACAATCTGTTTGCGGGCAACAGCGCGTCTGCCAGCGGCGGGATTTTTCCCGACGCCAGCGGCGGCGCGATTTGGATTTACGAAGGCACGGGCGCGAACATCTACAACAATACCTTCGTCGGAAACCAGGCGGTCGTCAACAATCAGCAACAAAGCGGCGGCTCCATCTGGGCGTATGTGGTGAACCTGAACATCCGCAACAATATCTTCGCGGGCTACCAGATAGCAGCGATTTACCACTACGGCGACGAGGGCACGACCGCGACCATCGACTACAACTGCTTTTCGGGCGATGCGCCCTTTGATGCGGAGGGCAGCGGCATTTCGCTGGGCAATAACAATATCTACCAGTATCCACAGTTCGTTGACCCCAACACAGGCAACTTCAGCATACAGGCGACCTCGCCCTGCCGCAACGCAGGCGATACGAGCGTGGTAGACTGGTCAACCGACCTTGCGGGCAACCCGCGCGTTCGCGAGAATGTGGTGGACATCGGCGCGTATGAGTTCCAGCCCGGAGGCGGCGGTCCGCAGGGCGATGTGGACGGCAACGGCTGCGTGGACGACGCCGACTTGCTGATTGTGCTGTTCGCGTTTGGGCAGTCGGGCAGCAACCCTGCGGATGTGAACGGCGACGGCGTGGTGGACGACGCCGACCTGCTGATTGTGCTGTTCGCGTTTGGGCAGGGATGCTGACGGCTCTTGCCGAGGGGCGCGGAGCGGCATTCTCCGCGCCCTTTGAGAGAAACCCCAAAGCTATCGTCCTGATCTCATTTTGAAAGCACTTATTACAGAATCCCTTCCTGCGGCAGCACGAGCAGCTCGTCGATAGTCGCGTCGGGTGGGGTGAGGAGCATCTGCGTGATAATCTGGGCGACAGTTTCAGGGCGCATCATTTTCTCTCGGTCGGGGATTCCGTCGCCCTCACCCCAGATGGCGGTGTCCACGGCGCCGGGCATGATTGCCATCACGCGCACGCCGCGCTTGCGTGTCTCCTTCGCCAGAATGCGGGTAAACATCAGCCCGGCGGCTTTGGCGCAGCTGTATGCGCTTAGCCCTGCGAACGCGCGGGCACCTGCCACCGATAGCACGTTCACGACTTGCCCGCGCCCTTGCTCCAGCATGTGGGGCAACACAAGCCGGGTGGTCAGATACAATCCCTTCAGATTGCCCTCTAACGTGCGCCACCACTCGGCAGGGTCGCTGCTCTCAATCGGACCCACCGTTTGAATGAACCCCGCGTTATTGACCAAAATATCGATACTGCCTGAGATGCCCAGAGCGCACTGCACTGCCTCGCGCAGCGCACCCTCGTCCGACACATCGGCGGCGAACCAGTGCGCCTTGCCTCCTGCGTCGCGGATTTGCGCCGCGGTCGCTTCGAGCTGGGACTGCGTGCGCGCCACCAAGAAGACCGTCGCGCCCCGCCGCGCCAGTTGCTTCCCGGTCTCCGCGCCGATGCCGCGCCCGCCGCCTGTAATCAACGCCACTTGACCAGCCAAAGTTTCCATAGCACAGGCAGTATACCGCAGGCAGGAAATTGCTTTGATGGGACGAAAGTCCTAATTTCGATGAGCCGCGCAACGGTTTTGAAGACCTACAAACTGTGGGTGAACGGCGCGTTTATCCGCTCCGAGTCGGGGCGCGCCTACACCGTCCAAGATTCTCGCGGTGCGTTCTGGGCGAACGTTCCGCAAGCCTCGCGTAAAGACCTGCGCGACGCAGTGCAGGCAGCGCGCAAGGCGCAGCCCAGCTGGTCAAAGCGTACGGCGTACAATCGCGGACAGATCCTCTATCGTGTCGCTGAGATGCTGGAGACGCGCCGTGAAGCGATTCGCGCCGAGCTGCAGGCAACTACGGGTGGTTCGAAGCGCGATGCCGACGCCGAAATCGACGCGAGCATCGACCGCTGGGTCTATTACGCCGGCTGGAGCGACAAGTACGCCGCGCTGCTTTCGTCCGTGAATCCCGTCGCGATGCCGATGCACAACTTCACTACGCCCGAGCCGACGGGGGTCGTGGGGATTGCGTGCCCTGCAGTCGCGCCGCTTGCCTCACTCACCAGCCTGCTCGCGCCCGTGATTGTGAGCGGGAACACCACCGTGACGCTACTGCCAGAGAGCGTGCCCACGGTGGGGCTGGCGTTTGCCGAAGTGCTGGCGACTTCCGACCTGCCAGCAGGCGTGGTGAACTTTCTCAGCGGGCGATTCAAAGAGTTGCTGCCCCACCTGGCGCAGCATGTGGAGGTGGACGCGCTAAACCTGTGCGGGGTTCCCGAAGCGGAGCGCGGCGCGCTGGAACAAGCCGCCGCCGAAACAATCAAACGCTTTAGCCACAGCCCCCTGCTCAGCCGCACCGAGTGGCTGAGCAACCGTGCGCAGGGACTGGACTGGATCGAGCCGTTCTTGGAGTTCAAAACCGTGTGGCATCCGCTGGGATGGTGAGCATGAACCGAACAAAGCTGGCAATCGGGCTGGGCATCGCGGTCGCGCTGTTAATTGGGGTGCGAATCTTCATATTATCGGCGACACCGAAAGAGGTGGATCCGCGTACGCGGATCCAGCAGATGTTCGCCGAAGGTAAGCAGGCATTCGAAAACGAAGATATCGACGGCATGCTCCAGTTCCTTGCCGACGAGTTCAGTTTTGGCGGGATGAACAAGCAGCAGTTGCGCTACCGGCTGGCGCAGTTTTTCAATCAGTCCGAAAACATTCGCGCGGAGCTGGGAGAGCTGCAAATTGAGGTTTTTGCAGGGCGTATCATCGTGCGCACGACGGTTCGAGTCGTCTCGCGCGACCCGCAAGCGTCCGGCGGTATCAATACACTGGACTTCGGCGTGGTGGAGTTCGAGTTCCGCAAGTTCCCCCAACGCAAGTGGCTGATTATTCAGTATGAGGACTGGCGACTGGTGCGCATCGAAGCGCCACAGATGAGTGGAGAGATTTCGCTATGACGCCTGAGTTGCAGGTGAAGTACGGGCGGTTGCAGGCGATTCTGCAAGAGATGGGCGCGGTGGTCGTCGGGCTATCGGGCGGCGTGGACAGCACGCTCCTGGTGAAAGTCGCCTATGACACGCTGCGCGACCGGTGCCTCGCCGTGATTGGCAAATCGGAAGCGTTTCCCGAAGGCGAAATCGAGCAGGCGTTGCAGCTGGCGCGCCAAATCGGTGTGCGCGTGCGGATTGTACCGACCCACGAGTTGCAAAATCCCCTGTTTCAGGTGAACCGCCCTGACCGATGCTATCACTGCAAGACCGAGCTGTTTAGCGTGCTACGCCGCGTGGCGGAGGAGGAAGGCATTCCTTGGATTGCCGACGGCTCGCATGCCGACGACGTGGGCGACTACCGACCTGGCATGCGGGCGGCGCAGGAGCATGGCGTGCGCGCGCCGTTGCTGGAGGCAGGCTTGACCAAAGCGGATATCCGCGCTCTGGCGAAACATCTGGGGCTGCCTATCTGGGATAAGCCTTCTTTTGCCTGTCTCTCCAGCCGATTCCCCTACGGCACGGTCATCACGCGCGACCTGCTCCAGCGAGTGGACAAGGCGGAGCGCTACCTGCGTGAACTGGGCTTCCGTCAGGCGCGGGCGCGCCACCACGACACGATTTTGCGGATCGAAGTGGAACCGCAAGACTTCGAGCGCGTGCTGCACCATGCCGCGGACATCGTGGCGCACATGAAGTCGCTTGGCTACCTCTATGTCGCGCTGGATTTAGAGGGCTACCGCTCAGGCAAGATGAACGACGCGCTCAAGTCGCGTGACGCAGGGGAATAGGCGATCCCGAAAATCCCGGGGTCATCGCGCCGAGCCTCCTGCATGCGCGGCGCAAGCGGTGGGGGCGGTGCGGGGCAAACGGGGAGCGCAGCCACAACATGGTGAGCCGGGAGGGATTCGAACCCTCGACCCACGGATTAAAAGTCCGTTGCTCTACCACTGAGCTACCGGCTCACGCGGATAGAGTATACCCGAACCTCTCGTCTCAACGCAACGCCCCGCGTGTTCCACCCTCGCTGCGCACGTGCCAGAGACGGCATCAGGTATCCTATACCCTGCTATGCGACGAGTAGACGGCAGAGCGGCGAACGAGTTGCGCCCCATCCAGTTTGAACCGGGATTTCATCCCTACGCAGAAGGCTCGTGCCTGATTTCGATGGGCAATACGCGCGTGGTTATCACGGCGACCGTGGAAGACAAGACGCCCCCGTTTTTGAAAGGCACAGGCAGCGGCTGGGTCACCGCGGAATACAGCATGCTTCCCCGCGCAGGCAAGCAACGCAGCCAACGTGAAATCGCGCGTGGCGCTCCCAGCGGGCGCACGATGGAAATCCAACGCCTGATTGGACGCGCCGTGCGCGCGGTCGTCGACCTGTCGCAACTGGGCGAGCGCACCATCACGCTGGACTGCGATGTGATTCAGGCGGATGGCGGTACGCGCACCGCCTGCATCACGGGAGGCTTTGTGGCGTTCGTGCAGGCGTGTCGCTGGATGATGGATCAGGGCTATCTCAGTCGCCTGCCGTTTCAGGAGCGCGTGGCGGCGATTAGCGTCGGCGTCGTGCGCAACGAGGAGTTGTTAGACCTCTGCTATGAAGAAGATGTGCAGGCGGCGGTCGATATGAACATCGTGATGACCGACCGGGGACGGTTCGTGGAGGTGCAGGGAACCGCTGAGAGCGCGCCCTTCTCACGCGACCGCCTGAACCGATTGATCGATCTCGCGCAAGAGGGGCTGCAGCATATTTTCCAGCTGCAGGCGCAGGCGATAGAGACCATCTTGAACAAATAGGATGCAAGCCCGTCGCATCGTCGCGCTCGCGCCGTCTATTACCGAGATTTTGTTCGCGCTGGGGCTGAACGATAAAATCGTCGGCGTCACCGAAGTATGCGACTACCCGCCCGAAGCGAAGCGCAAGCCGAAAGTCGGCGACTACCAGATTAGCCCCGAAAAAGTGGTCGCGCTCAAGCCGGACCTGGTGGTCGCGCATGAGGTGCTGAATGCCCGCGTCATCCCCGTGCTGAAGCGGCTGGGGCTGCGTGTGCTAAGTGCGACACCGAACCAGTTCCGTAAACTCTATGCGTTCATACGCGCGATTGGGAAAGCGGCAGGTGCAGAGCGCGAGGCGGAGCGTGTGATTCGCTCGATGCAAGCGCGTGTGGAGCGAGTACGCCGCGGTGCGCCCCGACGCAAACTGAACACGCTCTTCTTGATTAGTGTAGACCCTGTGTGGGCGTCAGGACGCGACACCCTCGCCGATGAGATGATAACGCTTGCCGGGGGGCGGAATCCACTCGCACAGGCGTTCAGCAACTTCAAAGCCGTAAGTTTGGAAACCGCCATTGGCAGCGCGCCAGAACTCATCCTGCTGGCGGGTCCCAAACCGCAAGCGATTTTAGACAACCCGCGCTGGCAACGCACGCCCGCTGTAAAACGCCGCCATGTCTACGAGCTGAACGCCGACCTCGTGCTGCGCGAGACGCCCCGCTCTGTGGAAGGGCTGGAACAGATTGCCGCGCTGGTACGGAAAGCGGGGGACTTGAATTCTTAGCCACGCTAAGGGTATATTCTATAGAGAAATGGAGACGATGACGACGGAACTGGGAACGATTCAGGCGGTTGCAGAGAAGCCCGAATCGGAGGGCTTCGTGGCAATTAACTACATCACTTGCAAGCCGGAGTATCGTGAGCGATTCGAGTATCTGTTCAAGACGCGGGCGCGTGCGATTGACCGTCTGCCGGGCTTTCGCGGGATGTATGTGCTACGCCCCCAGCGGGAGGATGACGCCTATCTGGTGGTGAGCCACTGGGACAGCGAGGCACACTTCAAGGCATGGCTACAGTCCCCTGAGTTTATCGAGGGGCACAAGCGCGGTTTTGAGGACATCCGGGAGGCGAAGGCGCGCGGCGAGGAGCCACCGATGCGCTCCGACTTTCGAACCTACGAGGTGATTACGCGCTAACACCCATCGGGGTTTCAAGAGATACGCGCCCCGAAATCTCCAATCGCCACCGACCAGCCCTCACCCAGAGGGTGAGGGCTGAGGTCGCATGAGAAACGCCGATTGGTAAGTCATTCCCGCAAAGGATCATACAACAAGGTACGACGGCGTCCCCGCCGTCATGTTCTCGGCTTGGACAGTGTGCAGGCGCGACGGCGGGGACGCCGTCGTACCGTCCGCTTCCGCGTAATCGAATGACTTATTAATCGCCAGAGGCTCGATGCTCCGCCCGTATCGCCCTGCCCAGCACTTCCAGTGCTTTATCCAGTTGTGGGTCGCGGTCGCTGAGCCAGTCTTCGGGCGAGAGCCAGACGGCGATGTCGGGTTTCTCGCCGTTGTTTTCCATGTTGGAGCCGTCGATGCGATACGCGCCTTGCTGGGGCATGCGCGCGCCTGTGCCGTCCACGAGGCTTAGCCCCCACGTCCAGATGACATAGCCCGGCGTCTCCCAGCCGATGAGCGTGGCGAGCTTGCGCGCCCGCATCGCATAGGGGAACATCTCGCCGTTGGACATGCTCCGCTCGTTGAGCAGCACCACCATCGGCATATCGAGTGCGAGCGGCGGCCCCACATTCGGCAGTCCGTCGCGTGGGACATAGTAGGCGTAGGGCTTGCGCTCCAGCCAGTCGACGAGCGTGTCGGCGATGTTGCCTCCGCCGTTGAAGCGCACGTCGATAATCATCGCTTTTTTGCCCTGCGCGTACTCGTAGAACTCGCGTTCGAACCGTTCACGGTCGCCGCCGCCCATCGCGCGGATATGCACATAGCCCACTTGCCCGTTCGTGCGCTCCTCTACGAGCTTGCGCAGGCGTTTGACGCGATTGTCATAGTGCAGCTCGCTCCATTCGCCCCCGCTGAGCGGCTTGTATTTCACCACGCGCGCACCCTCCTCGCTGGGGATACGGTTCACCAGAAACTCGAAGGTGCGATCGCCCTTGTCGTTGATGAGTTGCCAGAGCTTCTGGTCTGCCTGCACAGGTTCCCCATTGATTTTCAGCACATACTCGCCGGGGTGGATGCGCGTTTCGGGGAACGAGGCGGGCGAGCCGTCAGGCACCTCCGCTACTTTCAGTCCGCGCCCGCGATGGCTATAATCGATCGTGAATCCCAAGTGTGGCGTGCTGGGGCTACGCACTGTCGCGCTGGAACGGGGCGAGACCTCCGTGTGCGACGCCTCCAGCTCGCCCACCATCATCGACAGCACAATCCCGAACTCTTCTGGCACGCCCACGCCCGCCAGTAAGGGGCGATAGCGTTCTCGTATTGCTGCCCAGTCGCGCCCGTGCATGCCGGGGTCATAAAAACCGCGCTCGTAGGCTCGCCAGAACTGCACGAACGCCGCCTCCCGCTGCGCCATCGCGTCGAACTCGAAGTCCGCCTTGAACTCCACTTTGTCCACGCGGTTGTTCGCAGCGAGGTTCATCACGAACAGTTCGCCGTTACGAACGAAGTAGAGCTTCTTGGCGTCGTCGGAGACGCGCAGCGCGCTATGTCCGCCTCCGGAAGTGAGGCGTCGGCTCTCGCTACCGTCATAGGAGACCTGCCAGACATCGCCTTCCGAGATGAAGTAGATTTTGCCGTCGCTGGCGACGGTCAGGTCGCCCTGAGGAGGCTGACTGTTCCACCGCCGAATGCGCTGGTCGATATCTTCGAAGTCGATTTTCACTTCCAGCGGTTCGCCCTCTTTGGGCTTTTTGAACTCGATATCCTTGTCATCGCGGCGGGCAATCTCGCGCGTGAGCGGGATCGCGTAGAGCGCGTTGCCGGCACGGTTGCTGGAGAAGAACAGGTACTTGCCGTCGGGCGACCACGCAGGCTGGTTGTGGAAGGCGTTCAGGCGGGTGATGTTCACAGGCTGTCCCGAGCCGTCTGCGGGAAGTATCCAGAGGTTCCACGCGCCATACGCCGCCCGTCGCTGCACGCACAGCCAGCGCATATCGGGCGACCATGCGAAGTCGCCCCCGCCCAAGCCGTACCAGTGCGTGCCCGGCTCATGCAGCACCTTCTTCGCTTCGCCTGTCTCCAAGTTCAGCGTGAACAGCCCCCCGTCGGAACCCGATACCCAGAAGCCCAGCTGCTTGCCGTCGGGCGAGAGTTTCAGGCGTGTCACATCCGCAGGGCGGTCGAACAGGCGTTTGACCTCCAGCGTGCTTAAGTTCAGCGCGTACAGTTGCTGGTGATAGTTGCGGTCGGAGGTGAAGTAGAGCGTTTTGCCGTCTTTTGACCAGATGAAGTCCGAGTCGTCGCCTGCCCAGTCGGTGAGGCGTTTGGCGAACTCGGCGTTGCGTTTTTCCGGCGTGGCTTTGGGCTTCTCGATATCGATGAGCCAGATGTCGCCGCGCAGGCGGAAGGCATACTGCTTGCCGTCGGGCGACGGCTCGGCTTCCTCCACGCCCGACGTGAGTAGCTCGCGCTGGCGCGTGGACTGCACATCATCTTGACTGGCGGTGAAGTGCAGTTTTTGGGGCTGGCGTTGCCCCGCCTTGAGCAGATAGAGGTATCCATCGTACTCGAACGCGATGTCGCCCGTGTTATAGGCGACGGTGGGGTAGCGCACCGCGCCGCCGACAAACTGGGTCAGCTGCCGCTTGCGCCCTGTGGCGGCGTCGATCAACCAGAGGTTTGGCGTGCGGCGGGGGTTGTCCTGAAACACGGGCAGTCGCTCGCCCATGCGCGGCGAGTCGGGGGTTTTCTCCGCAATCGTCACGGTCAGCAGCGACTTGCCGTCGGGCATCCACTGCGTCCACAGGTGCTGGAACTGGTCGTCCGTGATGCGCCGTCGCTCACCGTTTGGCAGGCTGATTGCCCAGATTTGCATTGCGCCCGAACCTGTGTAGCGTGGGCGCCACCAAGGAAAACCATACCTGCCATAGGCCAGGGTTCTGCCGTCGGGCGCGATTTGGGGCTGTTGATGGCGTTGTAGTCCTCCGCCACGCGCCGAAACTTGCCTGTGGCGACCTCCAGCTCGACAATCGCGGGGTTTTCAGAGTCGTAAGACGCGCTGTAGTAGAGAAACCGTCCGTCGCGGCTCCAGCTGCTGGGGATTTCGCTTTGCGCGTGGAAGGTAAGCTGAATCGGCGCGCCGCCCTGCGCGGGAATCGCGAAAATGTCCCAGTTGCCGTTGCGGTTGCTGGCAAAAGCAATCCACTTGCCGTCGGGCGACCAGAGCGGGCTGGCATCGTAGGCAATATGGCGAGTCAGGGGCGTGGCGCGTCCGCCCGCGCTGGGCGCAATCCAGATGTCGCCCCGGTATACAAACGCTATCTGGCTGCCATCGGGGCTGAGGGCGGGGGCGCGCGCCCCGATTATCGGCTCGGTGCGCGGTTCAGGCAACTGCGCGAAGAGAACAACGCTATGCAGCAACGACCAAAGGACAAGCAGAACAGATACTCGGCTACGCATAGTGAAGTTAGATTCGTGAGCAAGAGGTTTGTTCCTGTGGAGTAGGGCGATTCCGCGCCCTATCGCCTCAGGGACACGCTCCTACAGATTGCTGAGCGAGCGGGGCGGTAGCGCAACGGGATACTGCCCGTGCCAGCACTCAGGAGCCTGAGGCGGGTACACTTTCTGCATCGCGAAGAGCGTCATGAGTTCCTTACGCTGGAAGGTCAAACGGTTGCTGGCGATGTCGCCGGGCGAGGTGGTCGCTCGGCTCGCCCGCGCGATTCGGGAGCGCGTCCATCCCCTGCCCAAAGAGACCCCGGAGCAGACCTGGCGACGCTATTACCCCAACTGCGGGGTAGGCTCCGCGCTGCACGGTTTTCATGAGCGACTCAGGCTCTATCCCGACGCGCTTTCGGACGCCGAGCGGGTGCGCGTGGTTCAAGAGGCGGACGCGCTGCTGCGCGGCGCGTGGACACTGTTCGGCTACCCCGTGCAGCTGGACGACCCGCCCGTGTGGAACCGCAACTACCTGCTGGGCAAGGACTGGATGGATGCGCCCTCGAAAGCCATCGATTATCGGCGCATCGATGTAGCGGGGGGCGTGAAATATGTGTGGGAGCCGTCGCGGGGACAGCCGCTGTTGCGACTGGCGACCGCTTACGCGCTTACCGGCGATACGCGCTATGCCGCAACCTGCCGGCGCTGGCTGCTTGACTGGATTGAGCGCAACCCGCGCGGCTGGGGCATCCACTGGACAAGCGCGCTGGAGCATGCCATTCGCGTGTTCGCGTGGAGCTACGCGCTTGCGCTGTTGCACGACGCGCTGAGCGAAGCCGACGCGCTCAAGATACTCGGCGCACTAATCCAGCACGGTGAGTTCATCGAGCGTCATCTTTCGCCTGGCTCATCGGCGAACAATCACTTGATTGGCGAGGCGGCGGCGCTCGCGTTTCTGGGGAACTTGTTGCCCCACAGCGCGCTCGCGATGCGCTGGCGTGAGCGGGGAGGCGCGATTCTCCAGCGCGAAGCGGTGCGCCAGTTCTACCCCGACGGCGTGAACGCGGAACAGGCGTTCGGCTACCTACCGTTCGTGTGGGAGTTTTACCTGCATGTCTATCGGCTACAGGCGATGCCCAACACAGTTGCCACGCGCCTGCAACGGAGCATCGAGTTCGTGCGGAATGTGATGGACGCTTCGGGCTATGTACCGCAAGTAGGGGATGAGGACGACGGGACAGTGGCGCCATTCTGGAGTGGGGCGGCGGATCGGCATCGGGGCGTGGGGCGTGCGCTGGCGCGCCTGCTCGGTTGCGAGCCGCCGCCCGCTTTCAGCGACGCCGACGACGCCCTGTGCCTGTGGCTCTGGGGGGACGCGCCTGCAGGCGGCTCGCGCCTCACGGAGCCACGCCTCTACCCCGATGGGGGCTACGCCGTGCTTCACTCGGAACACTGGCAGGTCCTGTTCGACGCGGGGGCACTGGGGCTGGGCAGCCTCGCGGCGCACGGACACGCCGACGCACTCAGCGTCTGGGCGTCGCTGGATGGCAAGCCCCTGCTGATCGATGCAGGCACTTATGCCTATCATGAAGACCCCGATTGGCGCAACCACTTCCGCAGCACCCCCGCGCACAACACGCTCGCGCTGGACAGCCGCAATCAGTCCGAGATTCAGGGACCGTTTCTGTGGGGCAAGAAGGCGCGTGCGGAGTTTGTGCAGTGCGACCTCCGGCAACGGTCTGTGACGGGCAGAACCGACGCCTTCGCGCCCAACTTGGTTCAGCGGCGCGTGCAGGTGCAACACAACATCCTGACAGTGCGCGATACCCTCGAACACGACGGAGCGCAGTTGGTGCGGTGGTACTGGCATTTTCACCCCGAGTGGCGCGTGGAGCCTGCTAACGAGGGCGTTTGGCGCATCGCCGACGGCGAGCGGATTTGTACCCTGCGTCTCATCGCGCCCGCCCCCTATGAAGCGCGCCTCTACTGCGGCGATGAAGCGACCAGACTCGGCTGGTACTCGCCCCGATTCGGGCATAAAGTCCCTTGCACCACATTGACCGTCGAGATGCGTGCGTTGTCCGACGCGCTGGAGCGCGAGGGCGTGGTGTGGGAGTTCCGCGGAGAGCGATGAGGTTTAATTGATCTATGGCGCAGAGACGATTGCGAGCAGGCGCAGCAAAAGTGGACATCACGCCCGACATCACGAAGATTCGTATCCAGCTGGGGGGCTACGGCGCACGGCTGAACATGCCGCCGCGCGGGATTCACGACCCGATTTACGCCCGTGCGCTCGCGCTGGAGGTGGGCGACCAGCAAGCCGTCATCGTGGCGTTAGACCACCTGTTGACGCCCTGGAGCCTGACGCGCGCGGTGCTGGAGGCGACGGGACTGAAGCCGGAGCAACTTTTCATCGGCGCGAGCCACACCCACTGCGCCCCCGACGCGATGGGGCTGAACGAGCGCATGCGGTTCCCTCTGCCGGGCGTGGGCACTTTCACGCCCGCGTTTCTGCAGTTCACCGCTGAGCGCGTTGTGCAGGCGGTGCAGGCGGCGCGGCGCAACCTGAAGCCCGCCACGCTGCGCCTGAACGCGGCGGCGTTGCCGAACCTGAACCGCAACCGCCGCGGCAGGCGACTGATAGACCCCACGATGACCGTCGCGCGACTGGACGACTCGCGGGGCAAGCCGATAGCTGCGCTGGTAATCTACGCGGCGCACCCCACGATTTACCCCCACACGATGATGGAGGTCTCCGCCGAGTTCCCCGGCGTGCTGCAGAACACGCTGGAAGCGGAGCTGGGGCGCGGCGCGGTTGCGCTCTACCTCAACGGCGCGCAAGGCGATGTATCGCCCGTCGCGGATGAAGGTAAGGACGACCACGACCGCGTGCAACGCTACGGCTCGAAACTCGCCCAGCACGCGCTCCGCTTGCTCCAAGAGGCAAAGCCCGCTGCGCCAACACTCCGTATGCGCCAAGTTCAGGCGCGCCTGCCCGAAGCGCAGCCCCACCCCGAGTTTCAGGAGTCAGCAGGACGCGAGTATAAAGTGCCCGAATCGTTGCTCAAGCAGATTACGAAGGAACTGATGCCCGCAACCGCGCCGATTAGCCTGCTCGCGCTGGGCGAGTTGCTACTGGTCGGCTTCCCGGGCGAGCCGATTAGCTCGCTGGGGCTACAGGCGCGCGAAATCGGGCGCGAGGCGGGCTATCGCTCTGTCGCCCCTGTCGCGCTCGTCAACGACTGGATTGGCTACATCCTCACGCGCCACGAGTATCTCAAGGGCGGCTACGAGGCGACGGTCTCGTTCAACGGTCCCGACGCGGGCGAGGTAATCATGCAGGG
>JAOAES010000319.1 GCA_026416655.1 Fimbriimonadales bacterium | reverse complement strand
GGGCTTAGCGTCGCGCTTATCGCTGTACTTCGAGGCGCTTCCCATCTGAGGCAACGAGTCGCGCTTTTCGAGCCTATGCAGCTAACTTTGCTGGTAATGGCGCTTGTTCCACTGGGACTCGCGGGTGGGAAAATCGTATCTGACTACCGCGCGCCCTTGGAGGCTGCCTTTCCCCCAATTGCCGACCTGCCTCAGTTAGGCATAGGCGAGCGCGTCGCTGTATTGAACACACGCTGGAGCCTGTACGAGCCGCCGCCTGCCCGTATGCCGCCAAGCACGCCCGTCGCGTACCGCCTGTACGATGTGGGGGGCTACGACTCGCTGCTGCCGCGCCACTATAAACGCTTTCTGGACCTGCTGAACGGTCAGGACAGCGCGCCGCCCGAAAACGGGAACATGCTGTTCGTCAAGACGCTCAATCCTGCGATGGCGTATCTGCGCGTGAGGCAGGTTTTGACGCCCGACGGTTGGATAACGCTTGAACCCGCGCCCGCCCGACTGCAACCGATGGAGGTCTTGCCCAGTGAAGATTCGGTCTGGGCGCGCTTACAGGAGAACCCGTTCCCCGACGCGATTCTGGTTTCGGGCGAAGAAGCGCAACGCGCCGTACAAGAACACGGTTCGGGCGCGCTGGTGGAGAACATCGCGCTGGAGTGGCAGGAGTATCGCGCCACGCGCGTCAAACTGCGGGTGGTCAACCCCTCGTCCCAATCGGCGTGGCTGCTAATCACGGACACATGGTATCCCGGTTGGAGCGCGACGGTGAATGGCAAGCCTGCACCGCTATTACAGGGGAACGGGGGTTTCCGGGCAATTCCCATCCCCCCAGGCGAGGCGATAGTGGAGATGCACTTTATGCCCCGTAGTTTTCTGATGGGGGCTTCGCTTAGCCTTATGAGCCTCGTCGTGCTGGGGCTACTGAGTCGAGCCGCGAAGCCCCATCAATCACGAGTTGATCCAGTTTCGCTTCGATTCGGCGGTCGCTTTCGCGCATCTCCTCGCGGAGCTGATCGATGCGCTTGATGACCTCCGACTCGAACACGCTCTGAACCGCCTCCGAAATGACCAGTGCAATCCGCTGCGCCTGCGGCTCAGGAAACGCCTCCGCCAGCGAAGCGGTCATTTTCGCGATGTCCAGCATCGTCAAAATTATACCTTCACTTAGTATGTTCCGACTGAATATAATTGAGGTATGCGCCTTGCAGGTCTCTATGTGATTACAGAGCCAGCGCTGCGCGACCCGATTGAAGGCGCGCGCCTTGCGCTGGAAGGGAGTGCGCGGATTATTCAGCTGCGCGATAAGCAGGCAACCACGCGCCAGTTAGTAGAGACGGGGCTGAAGCTGCGCGAACTCACGCGCCAGTATGGGGCGGTTCTGATTGTGAACGACCGCCTCGATGTCGCCCTCGCCGTTGAAGCCGATGGCGTGCATTTAGGACAGGATGATATGCCCGTGCCGATGGCGCGTAAGATTGCGGGCGAGAACTTTCTTATCGGCGTCTCGGTGGAGACCGTTGAAGAAGCGCGGCAGGCGGAGGCGGAAGGCGCACACTATCTCGGTGTGGGACCGATGTTCGCTACCGCCACCAAGCCCGACGCGGGCGAGCCTGTTGGACCGGAGCGGCTCCGCGCCATTAAACAGGCGGTCTCCCTCCCTGTTTTTGGCATCGGGGGCATCACGATCGAGAATGCCCTTGCCGTACTCAAGGCGGGCGCGGACGGGATTTGCGTGATTTCGGCGATTATGGGCGCGCCCGAACCTGTAGCAGCGACACGGCAGTTTATTGAGCTGATGCGTTTGCCTTACGAGAAACGGTAGTGAATGCCGCCGCCGCGCCCAGCACAAAGAACGGCTGCGCGGGCAACAGCGGGCGACTGCCCCCCGCGTAAATCAGTATCGTCACGAGCGTCCAGCCAATAAATAGCGCGATGAGCGTGCCGGTATGTCTATCTCCAAGACGCAGCCGCCACAGCCCGTAGCCCGCTATTCCCAGAAAGAACCAGTAAACGCCGTCCGCGAAACGCAGGGCGGCGGCGACGGCGCGGTTCTCAGGGTTTTGCAAGCCGAACGCCGAGAGCGTCAGCGCGAGCTTGCGCCCCAGCAGACGGAGCCATGCTGCGGGGTTCTCGCGAATCCACTGGAGCGCGAGGCGCATCGCCTGACGGTCACGTTCTACGGGGTCTGAAGCGTCCAACCATTGGCGCACGGGTCGGATTTCGCCCCCTATCGTCAGGTTGCGCTCCAGAAACAGGGGGTCGTAGCCGCCGTCGGCGTACTCGTTATTCGCCCAGAGGAACACATAGCCTCCCAGCCCAATCGGGATAAACGCCCCATAGCGTGCGGAGATGTACGCCACATAGGGCGCGATGGTCAGCGCAGTCGTTGCGAGCAAGAGCGCGGGCGTGCGCCCGTCGCGTGCGCGCCAGAGCAGCCAGAGCGCGGCAATCAGGGCAAATGGCAGATAGTTCGCCCGCGTGAGCGCAAGCAGTCCCAGCAGTGTGCCTGTCGCCGCCGCGCCCCGCGCGCCCTGCCAGAAACTTAGCCCATAAATCGCCCACACGGCAAGCGGCAGCGCGAGGTTCTCAGTATAGAGCCAGCCCGTAATCATCAGCAGGTGCGGGTGCAACGCGCCCAGAGCCAACGCAAAGTTCGCCGCCCGCTCATTCAACAGGCGGCGCGTGAGCAACCACAGCCCCCACAGCGTCAGCAGCCCCAGCAGCGCGTTGATGATTCGCACGGCGTCGGGCGCGTGTCCTGCCAGCGCGTACACGCCCGCCATCAGAAAGATATACGCGGGCGCGGTCATCAAGCCCTTCTCCAGCCGATACTCGCCCGCAAACGCCAGCCGCTGCGCCATGCTATCGTGAAGCACCGCGTCGCCATGCAGTGGATTTGCCCGAAGCAGGGGATCCACCTGCGTCGCCAGCAGCGCGTAGGCAAGGCGCAGCACGACCACAAACAGCCAGAGCCAGAGCGCGACGCGACTCATCCGATAGCAGTGTACCTACCGCACTGTCAGCACCTGTCCGTCGGGGCTGAGGTTCCAGCGCACGAGCAGCGTGTTGCCCTCGCGCTCGGCGTTGAGGGGCAGTGGATTGCCCAGCGTGTCCGTGAGGCTCGCCTGCCCCCTGAGTCCGCGAAGGCTGAACCGCGCGACGCCGTTCACGCCCTCCGGACCGCGCACCAGATACGCGAGCTGCCCGCTGGTCTCGTGGCGCAGGAGCGTCTGCGCGTTCGTGTGAAGCAACCCTGCGCTGCGCAGGCGGTTGTCCACCTGCAGCAGCAGGCGCGGAGTTGCAGGATTCAAGGCGGGGTCGCTTAAGATGGGCAGTCGGGGATCCAGGGCGTCCAGATAAGTTCCGCGCAGTGTCGTCGCGCGATAAGTGCCGTAGGCGGCGACCCATTCGCCGCGTCGTGCGACGATGCGCGCGCGCTCACGATAGCGCACGCCCGCCAGCCCACACACATACTGCATTACGGTGCGCCAGTCGCGTGCGCCGCCTGCTGTGTTGCCGAACGCCCTGCCCGATACGCCCAGCAAGACAATCCCGCCCCGCCCCACGCGCAGGCTCACGCCGACAGGCGCGTCCTGATAGGTATAGAACGCTTCGCTGTTGGGAACGCGGTAGAGCGTTATGGTTTCATCGCCGCGCAGGCTGATGCGCGGCAAGTCCGGGCGCGTCGGCGACACGAGATGCTCCTTGAACGGAGGCTGTGTGCTGATGTCCAGACGCCATTCCTGCGCGAGTTCGAGGCGCAGAATAATGCTCCGCGCCGTCGGCAGGGGGAAGCGGTACACGAACCAGGCGTCGTAATCGGCGAACCGTTCGCCACTGGCGTTGAGGCGGCTCTTGTGGTTCGTGTGCAGGAACAGCGGCTCGGCGGGCGACCCTGTGAAGAACGCCGCGATAGTCTTCCCGTCGGCTTCCAGTCGCACCTGACGCAGGAGCGCGCCCCAGCCTGTGTCAGGCAGGCTGTCGCTGAACTTGAGGAACGCGGTCTGCCCTGCGTACTGGCTGAGATCGATTTCCACCCAGCGGCGGTTGAAGGTTCCCTGAGCGGGTTCCGAGCCGTGTACCCCCAGCGTGCGCCATGCGTCGGCGGGCGCAGGTTCGGCGGGCACGGTCTCCAGCTCAAGAGCGCGCCCCAGCGTCTGCATTAGCCAGTGAATGGGCGTGGGCTGCCCCGCCTGCCGCCACGGCATGTCGGGGACGGCGTCGTAGCCGTTCGCGCCGCCCACCACAAACAGCCAGCCCCCGCTCTGCACCCAGTCGGCGAGGGCGCGCAGCTCCGCCTCGCGCAACGGCTTCACTGTTTCGGGCGTCCAGAGCAACACACGCAGACCACGCGGCAGCGGATGCTCAGGCAGTCGCTGAAGCGAGTGCATCGTCAGCGGAACCCCCGCGTTCACCAGCGCGACGCCCAGCGTCATCATATCTTCCACAGGTGCCACT
>JAOAES010000149.1 GCA_026416655.1 Fimbriimonadales bacterium | reverse complement strand
ATCTATCGCGTCGATGCGGGCGGGGGCGAGTAATCAGTCTTTCTGCACCTCCCACTCACCTCCCACCCCTCCTCGCGCTTGAACGGAAGCGCGGGGAGGGGTTGAATAAACGATGCTTAGCCCAGATATTGTACGATAAGGTATCCTCTGGGCGAGGCAAGCTCAGATGGAGTGTTCTCATCCGCAATCGCAGGTGCATGGGGAGTTTATTATCCTTTCTGAAGCCGACGAGGCGCGATACAGTTTTCTTTCTGTCGCCCGCGACGCCGAACTGGGCGTCGGGGACGAGCTGCTCGCCGTCCTCGATATCGGCGGGGGCAGTGTGGAGGTCGCCGTAGGGCGCGCCGATGTCGAGCAGTGGTTCAGTTTCCCTGTAGGCGCAGGGCGTGTCCGAGAAACCTTCATGCCCGCCGACCCGCCCGACCCACGCGAAATTCTCAACGCCGTGCGCTTTTTAGACGAGACCTTCGAGCCGCTCCGCTCGCTCCCACAGCCCAATCGCGTCGTATCGATTGGTGGAACGGGCGTGAATCTGGCGATGCTCGCGCTGGGGCTAACTCAGTTTGACCCGGCGCGGGTGCATGGGGTCTGGCTCTCCAGCGAGGCGATTGCCGTGCTGCTGGAGCGGCTACTGCGCCTGAGCGATGCCGAGCGGCGCACTTTGCCCGGTATTGAACCCGACCGTGCGCCGTTGCTCCATGTCGGCGCACTCATTTTGGAGCGCGCGCTGTTCGCCCTGCGCCGCGAAGAGGTGCAGATTAGCACGCGGGGGCTAAGGTACGGGGTTCTTTGGAGCCTATAAACCCCAATTCGCAAAAAAATCGCCGATTAAGTAGCAGGAATCGCGTCGAGAGGAGCGTATTTAGTCGACAAAAAAGGGGACGACAGGCAAAGGAGAGCAAAACCTGCCGCCCCCAAGAGAGGTGTGTAGTTGCTTGCTACCTATATAGACGCAGAATCGCGCCGAAAAGTTCCCGCTTCGGGTACAATTCGGCGCGAAATGCGTTCGAGAGACTCGTTCAAGCGCGCCGCCCAACTCCTGTGCGAGGCGGAATCGCTACTCATCGTTCCCCATTTGCATCCCGACGGGGACGCGCTGGGCAGCGCGCTGGGGCTATATCACGCTCTCAAACAGATGGGCAAACCGGTCGTGGAGGTCGTCAGCCACGATTCTGTGCCCGAAATCTACCGATTTTTGCCCGACTGGCAAGCCATCCACCTCGAACATCCCCATCAGACCACCTATGACCTTGCGGTGGTGGTGGATCAGAGTCAGCTTAGTCGCGCGGGCAAGCACGAGCCGCTGGTTCGCGCCGCCCGGCGAATCTTACAGATTGACCACCATATGCCCCTTGAGCAGTTCGCCGATGTGCGGATTGTAGACACAGAGGCGGCGGCGACGGCGGAGTTGGTCTATCGCTTACTGCGCTCGATGCGTGTGCGCATGACGCCCGAAGTCGCCACCTGCCTGCTGACGGGTATCGTGACAGATACTTTCTCGTTCAAATTTCCCAACACGACGCCGCGCACTCTGCGCATCGCCGCCGCGTTGCAACAGGCGGGCGCGGATTTGAGCTACATCAGCGAGCAGGTGTTCGAAACGCGCTCGTTCTCGGCGGTGAAGCTGCTGGGGCTGGCGCTCTCCACCTTACAGCGCACCAGCGACGGCAAAATCGCGTGGATTACCATCCCGCGCCGCGCGTTCGAGGAATCCCACGCCCACGAAGAGGAGACCGAGGGCATCGTGAACTTCGTGCGCTCGGTGCGAGGCGTCGAGCTGGCGATGATGCTCCGCGAGTCGCCCAAGGGCAAGATACGAGTCAGCCTGCGCAGTCGGGGCAAGGTGAATGTGGCGCTGCTGGCGCAACAGTTCGGCGGCGGCGGACACGAAAACGCCGCGGGTTGCACCTTAGAAACCAGCCTGGCGGAAGCGGAGATGATTTTAGTGCGCGAGGCGCAGCGATGGATGGAGTCCTCAACCTGAACAAGCCTGCGGGGATGACCTCGCACGATGTGATCGATGCGCTGCGTCGCGTTGCGGGGCAGAAGGAGGTCGGGCACGCGGGCACACTGGACCCGCTGGCGACGGGCGTGCTGCTCTGCCTGCTGGGACGCGCCACCCGCCTCTCGCCCTACCTGCAGGAACTGCCCAAAGCCTATCGCGGCGTCATCCAGTTCGGTATTCGCACCAACACGCAGGACGCCGAAGGCGAGATTTTTTATCAGAAGCCCGCGCCTCACCTCACGCTGGAGCAGGTACGCGCCGCCTCTGAGCGGTTCAAGGGACGCATCCTGCAGATTCCCCCCATGTTCTCCGCCGTGCGCCTTGAAGGGAAAAAACTGCACGAGCTGGCGCGTAAAGGGCAGGAGGTGCTGCGCGAGCCGCGCCCTGTGCATATCTATAAGCTGGAGATTCTCCGCTTCGAGCCGGGCGACTATCCCACCGCCGAGTTCACGGTAGAATGCTCCAAAGGAACCTATGTGCGCACGCTGGCGTCCGATATCGGCGACGCGCTGGGCGTAGGGGCGCATTTGAAGTCGCTCACGCGCACGGCTGTCGGCAAGTTCCGCCTCGAAGACGCCTGCACACTGGAGGAACTCACCGACGCCGACGCGCTGCAGCGGCGGCTTATCCCCCTTGCAGAGGCACTCTCGCATCTCCCTCAATGGTCGCCGACGCCCGCCGTGCTGGAACGGCTCAAGCACGGCAACTATGTGCAGGCGGAGCATCCGCTCTGGACGCCAGGGGGGCATGTGGTGGTGCTGGACTCGGAGGGCAAGGTGGCGTTGATGGCGCGCTGGCTGCCGCCGTTGTTGCGACCGGTGCGGGTGATTCAGGGATGAGCTGGGTCGTTGGCGTGGAGGGCTTGCGGGGCGCGTTTCCTGACGGTTGCGCCGTGACGATGGGCGTGTTCGACGGCGTGCATCGGGGGCACAGTGCGCTGATTGCGGCGACGACGCGCTGGGCGCGCGCACATGGCGTTCCCGCCGTCGCGTTGACCTTCGACCCCCATCCTGCCGCCGTGCTGGCGCCCGCCCATCGCCCGCCGATGCTCTGCCCGCTCGCCCATCGCGTGGAACGGCTGCGACAACAGGGAATTGATGTCGTGGTGGTGCAGCCTTTTACTCCCGCGTTTGCGCAGTTATCTCCCGAAGCGTTTATTGAACAGGTTCTGAGGCGCGATTTGAACGCCTGCGCTGTCGTGGTGGGCGACGATTTTCGGTTCGGGCGCGGGCGCGCAGGCAGTGTGGGGACTCTACGCCAGGCGGGAGTGTTCGAGGTGATTACGGTCGATGGCGTCCTTGACGAGTCGGGCGAGCGTGTTTCGTCCACGCGCATTCGGGAGCTGATACACGCGGGGCGGCTGGCGGAGGCGAACGCGCTCTTAGGCGAGCCGCTGCACTGGACGGGCGTAGCGACGCGCGGGGACGGACGCGGGCGCGGGTTCGGCTACCCCACAGCGAACCTGACGCCCATCGAGCCGCTTATTACACCAAGAGAGGGGGTGTATGCGTGTATTGCGAACCTCACCCCCCTGTCCCCCCTCTCCGTAAACGGAGAGGGGGGCAATACCCCCTCTCCGTTTACGGAGAGGGGGCAAGGGAGTGAGGTCGCCTTTTCAGAGGGGGGTGAGGGCTACCCCGCCGCCGTGAGCGTCGGCAAGCCGCCGATGTTCGAAAACGCTCGCGGGCGCGTGGAGGCGTACCTCATCGATTTTCCCGACCGCGACTTGTACGGGCGGGTCATCACCCTGCGGTTTCTCCGGTACCTGCGCCCGCAACAGCAGTTCGAGAGCATCGACGCCCTGCTGGGGCAGATGGCGCGTGATGTGGAGCAGACACGCCAGATAGCGCAGGAGGTACAATCGGGGCGATGACCATCCGCGCGGAGAACCTGAAACGCGCCTATCGCAAGCGGCTCGTCGTGCGCGATGTGTCGCTGGAGGTCGGGCAAGGCGAGGTGGTCGGGCTACTGGGTCCCAACGGCGCGGGCAAGACGACCACCTTTTACATGATTGTCGGGCTAATACGCCTGCATGGGGGGCGCGTGTTCGTCGGCGAGCAGGAGATTACGCGCCTGCCGATGTATCAACGCGCGCGACTGGGGCTGGGCTACCTGCCGCAGGAGGCGTCGGTCTTTCGGCAGCTGACGGTGGAGCAGAACCTGCTGCTGGTGATGGAGATGCGCGGCGTCCCCCTGCCGACGCGGCGCGAGCGCGCCGAGCAGCTGATGGAGGAGTTCCACATCGCGCACCTGCGCCACAGCAAGGGCTACGCGCTGTCGGGCGGCGAGCGGCGGCGCGTGGAAATCGCCCGCGCGCTCGCCCTGCAACCCGCCTTCTTGCTGCTCGACGAGCCGTTCACAGGGATTGACCCCAAGACTATCGAGGAGCTGCAGGAGATTATTCTCGGCTTGCGCCAGCGCAATATCGGCGTGCTGATTACCGACCATAATGTGAGCGCGACGCTGCGCATCACAGACCGCAGCTACATTCTGGCGGACGGCGTGATTGTGGCGCAGGGCGCGCCCGAAGAGGTTATCACGGACCCGCTGGCGCGCAAGTACTACTTTGGGGAGAGTTTCGAGCTATAACCCCAACAGTCGCAGCAGGTTCTCCAGATAGCGCACGCTGAGGTCGGTCATACGCACGCTGATTCCGAGCAGTCCGGGCAGGCTTGCGCCGAGCGCAACGATTCCGACGGCGATTTTCGCGGGCATCCCAATCAGCCACACAGGAATCTGGGGCACGGCGCGGGACACCGCCGCCATCGCGCCGTCCACCACGAGCAGCACGCCTCCCGCAGGCGCGGCAATCTGCACGCAGAGCATCATCACCTCGCCCCCTAACTGCGCCGCCATCGCCAGGCTCGCGTCCGACCACGCGCTCAAACTACCCAGCCCTGCGCCCGTCTCGAAACTCCGCGCCAGCGCGAGCAGCAGCCAGTGATGCCCATTTACCAGCGCGAACAGCGTCATTGCCAGCATGTAGTGGAACTGCGCCAGCAGCGTCGTGGGGAAGGTGGACACGGGGTTCAGCACTTGCATCAGGTTGAAGCCCATCATCGCGTCCAGCACCTCGCCCGCCATCACCGCCGCGCCGATAATCAGGCTCACGCCGTAGCCCATCACCAACCCGATAATCGCTTCGCCCACCAGACGGGCAATCAGCGGAACCCACTCAGTGGGCGGCGCGCCTGTGTGCGGCTGAATCAAGGGCGCAAGCGCGAGTGCAATCACCGCCGACAGCCCCACTCGTATCGGCGTGGGAACCGAGCGGCTGCCGAACACAGGCGCAACCAGCGCCAGCCCCGACGCCCGCACAAACGCAACCAGAAACGCCCAGAACC
>JAOAES010000136.1 GCA_026416655.1 Fimbriimonadales bacterium | reverse complement strand
GATTGGTGGGGTTCCTTTTCCGATTTTGCCTCGTGCGGGCTGCTTTTAGCTACCCCAAGCATCTCCGGCTGTTTTAGCCATTCTACCTTGCCCTCGCGCAGGTGATAGACGCCCCCCGCGAACTCCAGTTTCCCCATGTCGTAATACTTGCGCACAATCTTACTGCGCTGATAGATGGTCTGTAGCACATGGCGCACATTTTCCTGAATCACACGCTCCACCAGCGCGTCGCCTTTAAGGTGCGGATGCGTCGAGTGCAGATGGCGCACCACGGGTTCGATAGAGGCAATCAGGTGGGGGAGGTATCCATCCAGATGTTTGCCTGCAACCGCCGCTTTGACTGCGCCGCAGTGGGAGTGCCCCAGTACAACAATCAAGGGGGCTTTGAGGTGTTCAACGGCGTATTCGATGGAGGCGAGGTTCTCCTCGTTGACGATATTGCCCGCCACACGCACCACGAAGAGCTGCCCCAATCCCTGATTGAAAATCAGTTCAGGCGGCACATATGAGTCGGCGCAGGAGAGTACGATAGCAAACGGCTTTTGCCCCTCAGTCTCCAGTTTATAGCGGGTCATCTCGTCGACAGCAGGGGGGACAATCTTACCCTTCGCGAAGAGCTCGTTGCCGTACTGCAGTTTACCGAGCGGCTCTGCAGGAATCGGCTTTGGTTGGGGGGCGAGCATTCTGCCCGCGACGACGCCCACCCCTGCAGCAATCAACCCCACTGCCAGCGCCTTCACCATCGGTTTCATGGCATGGGGGGTTATTCCACATCAGCGCGAGACTCTACGACGCGCTTTTGACCTGTTTCTTCGGTGTAGGCACGTCTTCGGGCTGCGCCTGCGCCGCCAGAATGTTCTCCTTCTGGATGGCTTCGTAGATTTCGCGTCGATGGACAGTGACATTACGCGGCGCTTTGATGCCGAGGCGCACCTGCTCACCGCGCACCTCCAACACGACGACCTCGATATCGTCGCCGATCATGATGCTCTGATTGACCTTCCGCGTAAGAACTAACATGCTGATAGCCCTCCCTGGCGTGAACGATTAGCCTGCGGCTTCTGCCGTCTGCGCGGTGCGCCACATCTCTTGCAGTATCGGATGGCGCGTGTGATAGCGCTCGTCATCTAAAATCACCTGCCGTCCTATGCGCAACTCTGTGTTAATCACCAGCGGCGCGAGCAGGTTCGAAGTCATCGCATGCGGCTTGCCCGGCGGAATCGTCACCGTCGTTAGCACCGCCTGCGGCGTCGACTCGCTCAAACGCAGTCGCTCGACCTCCGAATCCGACAACACCACCTCGTAGTCAGGACGGAAATACCAGGGGTCCACCAGCAGCAGTGCGAAGCTCGGTTCATCTACCGATTGCAGCCACCAGAAAGGACCCTCGCTATCATGTCGTATCAGGACGAAACGACGATACTGACCGAGACCCACCAGTCCGTCCTCAAAGGTGATGATATCGTCCGCTCGTATTGTAATTGTACCGAATCGTGTGGTTTCAAGTTCCATGCCTTAACCTCCACGCAGAAAATCGAACAGGTTGACGCTCTGGATTCGCGTGAAAACTTGCAACGACGCCTGATAGCTCAGCTCCGATTGCTTAAGTTGGCTGATGGCTTCGGCGAGGTCTATCTCCTCGATATCGGCGAGGTTGCCGGTGAGCTGGTCGCGCCGGTTGGCGTGCAACAGTTCGTAGTTCGTCAGTTCGCGCAATCGGACGCCTACCTCACCCCGATAACGATGAAATTCGTTCTGGAATTGTTCGATGTCTCGCATATCTACCATCGACAGTTGCGCTGCGTTGCCGCTAATGAGATTATTTTCTATCTGCGTTAGTTTGTTATACAGGTCGGCAATTCGCGCGCCGGAGAAGTTCATCGCGACGGTGCGGTCAGCGGCGATATTCGCCAGCAGGGGATTGCCGTCGCCCACATAACTGGCGACTCCGCCCGTCACATCAATAGGCGTAGTATGCACCGTTTGCCCGCTGAACAGGTAGCGTTCGCCATCAGGGCGCTGGTTGCCAATCTGGAACAGGCGTCGCTTGATTTCGCGGATTTCTTGGGCGAGCGCCTCGCGTGCGGCGGCGTCGTTGGTGTCGTTCGCGCCCTGTGTGATAATCTGGCGCGTGCGGTGCAGGATGTCGCCGATGTCGCTGAACGCCTGCTCCGTGGCTTGCAGAAACAGGCGTGCCTCGCGGATGTTGCGCCCGTACTGGTCAATCTGTTGGATTTGCTCGCGCAGCGCGAGCGCGTGTACCGAGCCGACGGGGTCGTCCGACGGCTGCTCGACGCGCTTGCCGGTGGCGACGCGCTTTTGCCAGAGCGTCATCTGATGCACGCTCTGCTCAGTCGCGCGTTCCATCCGCCGAAACTGCCAGTAAGTGCTAATCCGCATGGCTTCCCTCGTGGCTTGAGCGTCTCGCTCAAGCACTGCACGGGCAGGATGCCCGTGCTACACGGCGTGGCTTGAGCGTCTCGCTCAAGTACTGCACGGGCAGGATGCCCGTGCTACACGGCGTGGCTTGAGTGTCCCGCTCAAGCACCACACGGGCGAGACGCCCGTGCTACTAACGAACCGTCTGGAGCAAATCCTGAATTAGCCCATCAAACACGCTAATCACTTTCGCCGCCGCCTGATAGCTGCGCTGGTACTTCACCAGATTCGCTGCCTCTTCGTCCAGAGAAACGCCCGATATCGATTCGCGAATCTGATGTAAATGCTCCAGTGTTAATTGTTGCGATTCGGCGCGATTTCTGGAGACCCGCGCATCGTTGCCCACACGCCCCACTAAATCGCGATAGTATTGGGGCATCGTCATGCCCCCCAACCCGGGTTGTGGCTGATTGCGCAGGTTCAGAATCGCCAGTGCGACGCCGTTGTTGCCAGGCGTGTTCGCCAAGCCGCTGGCGGCGATGCGCTGTGGGTCGCTCACATCGCTGTGCAGGGCGATGTTGGAGGCGTCGGTGCCGTCAAAGAACAGGTAGCCCGTGTTGTTGTCCAGCCCGTAGCCCGTCTGGTGCAGGGTGTTCACCTGCGTAATCAGCGTGTTCGCGAAGGTGTTCAGCCTGCCGAGGTAGTCCTGCAGGTTCGCGGCGGAGTCCATCAGCCCGCGCAGCTGTCCGCTCTGAATGCGAATGTCGACGGGTGTGCTATCTAAGTCGCGGCTGGGCACATCGACGGCGTTGGGCAGGGGGAACGACGCGCCGTCCTGCACCAGCGTATGCCCGTCCACGAAGACCATAATGCCCCCGTCGCCCGTGTAGTGCGCCCGCGCGCCCACCAGCTCGCTCAGGCGGGTCATCAGGC